>NC_007295.1:300000-600000 GCF_000008205.1 Mesomycoplasma hyopneumoniae J | reverse complement strand
ACAACAAATGTTGCTGACTTTAAATTTTATTTAGAACGACGTTATGGTGATTTAGGTGAATTTTCTGCTTGATCAAAAGGTGAAAATCATACTTTTGTATTTGATATGACAGCAATTGGGGTCAATAAATCAAAGGCAGTTTCAATGCTATCTCGTTATTATAAAATTGATCTTAATAACATTATTTCAATAGGAGATAGTTACAATGATATCGGAATGTTTACGGTTTCAACTATTTCGGTAGCTATGAAAAATTCACCGCCCCAGGTAAAAAAACAAGCAACCGTGGTATTAAACAAAACTAATAAAGAAGGTGGCGTAGGCGATTACATCCGCCGATTTTTAAAAAATCCAGAAAAAGAAATTGCCAAATCAAAAAAAATTAAGGAAATACGTTCCACTGTCACAGTCGGAGCAATTGATTATTAAAAGATGACTTTGAAAAAGATTGCTATTTATGGAGGGACTTTTAACCCTGTTCACAAAGCGCATTTAGAAATTGCTCAAAAAGCAATAGAATTTTTAAATCTTGATAAACTCTTTTTTGTCCCCAATTACATAAATCCGCTTAAGAAGCAAAAAAAAAATATTATTGATCCAAAATTCCGCTATGAGATGCTCAAATTGGTTCAAATTGAAAAAACAGATGTTTGTGATTTTGAAATTAAAGCGAAAAAAGTTAGTTATACAATCGATACCATTAATTTTTTTGAAAAAAAATACCCTAATACAAAGATCTTTTTAATTATTGGTTCCGATAATCTTCGTAATTTTAAATTATGGAAAAATTATAAAGAAATTCTTGAAAAAGTTCAACTTGTTGTTTTTACCCGTAAAAATTATCCAGATTTACGCCAACTCAAACGTTATAACGGTTTAATTTTACCAACGAAATTGCCAAATTTCAGCTCATCACAAATTAGAAAAGGTGAATTTTCCGGTCTTGATTCAAAAGTTAGAGCTTATATAGGTAAAAACTTTCTTTATGCCGAAGAAATTTTAACAAGTTTTTTAGGTTATTCCAAGCGCTTAATTCATTCCAAAAATACGGCCAAACTAGCAAATGAGTATGCAAAAATTAACAATTTGGACTCTAAATTAGCTTATTATGCTGGATTATTTCACGATCTTACAAAGAAATGAACAAAAGATCAACATCTCGAATTTCTAAGAAGTCAAAAAATTTCAGTTAAGAATTTACAAGAATATCAACTTCATCAACTTTCGGCTTCAATTTGACTTAAAAATGTTTATTGTTTACCTTTTGAGCAAATTATTTATGCAATTTCATGTCATACGAGCCTCTGTTTTGAGATGTCCTTATTTGATAAGATTGTTTATGTCGCCGATAAATTAGCCCGCGGTCGGCGGTTTCTAGGAGTGCAAAAATTACGAAAATTAGCAAGACAGGATCTAGAAAAAGCATTTCAAAAATTAGTTGAAATCGCCTATAACAACCATAAAGATTTACCAAATTCACGAGAGCAAAACAAAATTTATGCTAGACACCAAAATTAAATCAGCAATTTTTTATGCCGATACTAATGAAGCAGCAAACTTAGAAGAATTCGGCGCAATTTTGTTAAGAAATATTGAAATTTTTCAAAAAAAAATTGCTGTCTATCGGTATAAAAAATACAATTTTCTTTATATTAATACAGGTATTGGCCTGATTAATGCAGCAATTTTTGCCCAAAAAATTATTGAAGAATTTCCAATTGAAAATCTTATTAATTATGGAGCTTGTGGCGCAAATTTATCAATTAATTTTCCAGAAATGGAAAAACAATTAGTTTTTCCGGAAAGATTCTACCTTTTAGATGCCAAAACACCTTGATATCCGCCGGGTAAACTTCCTAGTGAACCAGAATTTTATGAAAATAATAAAATTGGTAAGAAGTTTAATCTAGGTTCATCAAATAGTTTTATCTTTAAGAAAAAGCAAGTTAAGGATTTTAAATTTGTTCATTTTTTTGATATGGAAGCTTTTGCTTTTGCCCAAACAGCAAGTAAAAATAAGCTAAATTTTTACTGTGTTAAATATTTAACTGACCAGATTGAGAGCAACACTGATAAAGAAATGGTAAATAATTCAATTAAAAAAGGACTAAAAAAGGCTGTTGAGTTCAGTCTTGTTTTACTAGAAAATATATAAATATTAAAAAAATTTGCGTAATTATTAAATTATGCAAATTTTAAATTATGATAAACATTTTGGATATCCTCATCATCAAGAAAATTATCAATTTGGTTTAATATTTTTTCAGTATTTTCTTGATCAAGTTCAACTCATTCATTCGGGAAATAACTAATTTCAACAGCGCGGAAATTAGGGCTAAATTTTTTTTCTATTTCATTTTTTAGTTCACTTATTTTTCGAGGCTGACAATAAATCATATAATTTGTCTCATCACTTTGGAAATCCTCAGCACCATTATCAAGGGAAAAAAGCATTAAATCGTCTTCGTCTAGATTATTTTTTTCAATTTCGAGATAACCTTTTTGTTCAAATAGATAAGGAATTGAGTTTTGTTTGCCAATTTGACCATTTGCCCGCCGAAAAAGCGCTTGTAAAGATGCAATTGCCCGATTTATATTATCTGTAAGAATTACAACAATTACCGAAATTCCATGAGATAACGTTCCAGAATAAATTATTTCTTTAAAATTTTCACCATTACTTGTTGATCCTTCGCCTTTTGCGATAGCCTTTTCAATGTTTGATTTTGGCATTGATTTTGCTCTTGCTTTTGAAATAATTAGTCTAAGGGCAGGATTTGAATTTGGATCTGAGCCGCCTTTTGCAACTGCAACCATAATTTCTTTGGAAAATTTGTTAAAAATTTTTGCTTTTAGGGCATCTTGAGCACCTTTTCGGTGTTTTATGTTTGCTCATTTTGAATGTCCAGCCATTAAATTTCTCCTAATTTTTTTAAAGGACGAGGAATTTGATCCCTTTTATGACTACTTATTTCATGTAATTTTGTAATTTTTGCAGCAATTTCCTTACTTACAAGATTTGGGTTTTCCATAAAAAGATCTAAATCACCATAGCTGAATCCCATTTCGTTTTCATCAGTTTGATTTTCTCAAAGATTTGCACTTGGTTTTTTCTTAATTATTGATTCTGGAATCCCAATTTCAGCTGCCATTTTTCAAACTTGAACTTTAGTTAAATTAACGATTGGTAATAAATCGACCCCGCCATCGCCATATTTTGTAAAATATCCTAGATACATTTCCGAAAAATTATCTGTCCCAAGCACTAAATAATCAAATTCTTGGGCAAATGCATACAAACTAGTCATTCTAAGGCGTGGTTGGATATTTGAATTTGCTAATTTATTTTTTAAATTAAAGCATTTTTTCAAATTTTCAAAGGCTGGTTTTAGATTAATTTCTTTATTTTTAATACCAAATTTTTTAACTAAAAGATCAATATCAACCATATCAGTTATCATATCGCGAATCGGCATTATCAAGCCTAAGTGTGAATCTGGAAAAGCTTTATTTGCTAAAACAGCAACTAAAGCTGAATCAACACCTCCCGATAGTCCAAAAATAACACCTTTTTTCTGGGCTTTTTTAACTTCTTGCCTAATCCATTCAATAAGATAATTAAAATAATTTATTACATCTTGCTTATTTATCATAAACTTTTAAAAGTATATCAAAAACTTATTTTTTTCCAAAGAAAAAAATACGAATTAAAAAAAATTATATTCTAGAGCTAAACCGAAAAATTATATTATTTTTTTTTAAATTTTTCGGTTTTTGATATTTTTTTGTATTTAATATAAAAAAAGTCTTTAAATTTAAGTGCTTTTTTAGTTATGGCGAATTAAATTTAAAGACTCAAGATATTTTATTACTTGCTCTTCAGTTGAAAATTCAAGCGTTTTTTTTGCTATTTCCTGCATTTTTTGATAATTTAGTTCGGAAATTAGTTTCTTAACTTTTAAAACACTACTTGCAGAAACTGAAAATTCATCAAGTCCAAGACCTAATAAAAGCGGTACAGCATTGATATCCCCTGCCATTTCGCCACACATTCCCACTCATTTTCCTTTTGCATGGGCAGCATCAATCGTCATTTTAATAAGTTTTAACAGACCGGGGTTTAAAGTTTGATATAAATAAGCGACTTTTTCATTCATTCGATCAGCGGCAAAGGAGTATTGAATTAAATCATTTGTGCCAATAGAGAAAAAATCAACATGTTCGGCAAACTTATCAGCAAGAATTGCAGAAATCGGAATTTCAATCATAATTCCGATTTTAATGTTGCTTTTTGGAGCAACATTTGGATATTTAGCCTTAATTTGATTATATACCTCATCAAAAACCGCTCTTGCCTGAAAAAATTCATCAAGACTTGCAACCATGGGAAACATAATTGCTAAATTTCCAAATTCAGAAGCCCTTACTAGTGCCCGAAGCTGAGTTTTAAAAATTTCTAATTTATCAAGACAAAGACGAATTGCCCGATAGCCTAAAAAAGGGTTTAATTCCTTTGCAAAATCAAAGTATTTTAAAGTTTTATCGCCGCCGATATCAAGGGTTCTAACAACAACTTTTTTCGGATTTTGACTCTCGATTACGGCTTTATAACTTAAAAATTGCTCTTCTTCAGAAGGCCAATTTGACCTGTCCATATATAAAAATTCTGAGCGAAAAAGCCCAATTTCATCAGCATTTACTTTTTTTGCTGCATATGAATCTTCAACTGATCCAATATTAGCAGCAATTACAACCTTTTTTCCATCAGCACTAGTTGCTTTTTTATTTAAAAATTCTTGTAATTTTTCTTTTTCTGCTTCAAAATTGGCTTTTTGGCGCTCAAATTCTTCAATTTCTTCTTGATTTGGGTTAATAACTCCATAACCAAGATCGCCATTAATTGCTAAAATATCATCATTTTCAACTTTTTCAAGAATATCACTAACACCTAAAATTGCTGGAATTTCTAAACTTCGCGCCATAATTGCTGAATGCGAAGTTTTTGAGCCAATATTAGTTGCAAAACCTTTAACATATGAATTTAGTTGGGCGGTATCTGAGGGCTTTAGATCATCAGCAACAATTATTACATCCTTATCGATTGCACTTAAATCTAAAATATTCAAATTTAAAATATTTTTAATAATTCTTTGTGAGGCATCTTTGATATCAGTTGCTCGAGCCATTAAATATTCATCCCCGGTTTCAAGTAAAAAATTAGTATGATTTTTTGCCGTTTCTTTTAAAGAATAAGCAGCTGAATATCCTTGCTTGATTAAATTGATTGTATCTTCTTTAAGAACAGGATCTGTTGCAATCAAAATATGAGCATCAAGAATTTCGAGCTCATCTTTTGCTAACTTAGTTGCTAATTTTTTAATTTTTTCAATTTGGCTAACAGATTTTTTTACCCCCTCTTCAAAAATTTGAATTTCAGTGCTAATATCCTCAACTTTTTGATCACTAATTTCAATTTTTTGTTCAACTAATTTAAAAACTTTTGCGATTGCAATTCCGCTTGAGGCCCCGATTCCTTTAAATTTATAAGAATTAAGTTTTGCCATCTTTTCCTTCCAGTTTTAAACACAAAAACTATTTACTAAAAAAAATTATATCAAAAAATAATAAAATTTTTATCTTATTTTAATAAATATTTGTCAATAAGCGTGTTTAGTTCATCTTTTTTTCACATAAATTGAATTAATTTTTGCTGATCCTGCTTATTTAGGTTAATATTTTTAGTTTCAATTTGACCTGATAGATCGATTTTGACAGGAATTGTGAAAAAATCATTTTTTATATTATAAAATGATTCAACTCAAGAATTTATTAGGAAAAAACTTTGTTTTTGCTGAAAAATATCTAGTAAAATATCTAGTAAAATTGATGCTAACAGTCAATTTTCTGCCGTTTTTCTAATAATTTTTTCTAAACTTTTTTCATTTATTTTCTGAATAAGTTTATCAAATATTTCATTATTTTTATCTGTTATTTCATTATTTTTAAAATCTTGATTGATTAAAAAACTATTTCCTTGATCTCCAAGGATAAGAAGATTAGCAGTTTTTGCTAGATCAGAATTTGTTTTTTTTAAAAGCATATTAAAATAAATATTTTCTAAAATAGTGCCAATTCCAAAGACTTTTTTCCCTACAAGTCCAGATGTGGAACTAAAAATTTTACACAAAATCGAATTATAATAACCTAAAATAAAAGTAATTCCGTTAAAATTTGAATTCCGTACTAAAAATCCAGTTTTATAAATTCATTCAGCATTTTCGATTGCCTGATCAGTTAAATTCATTCCTGGCGCTTGATTTTGCTTTGGTTCAATAATTAAAATATCAGCTTTTTCCAAATTTTGATAATTTGTGAAATTAATTTTATTCTTATGTCTTCCATAGTCGATAATACTATTAAATTCTTCAATTATTTGATTTAGACGTAAAAAATTATTATCTATTATTAAGAATTCCACCTCATTTCTTGTCAAAATTAGGTTAGAAATTAAATTTATACTCGTATTTGTTATCCCGATAAAGCCAATTATCATAAATTTTTTCCTTAAAAATAAAAAACAGTAACTTTTTGATAATTTATGTTATAATTTCACTTTTAGATATTAATTTTATTTTTTTAAAAGTGGTTTTCCGCTTTTTAATTTAGTAAAAATTTTAAAATTTTACAAATTATTATCTAATATTATACAACAATATTAGATAAGTAGAAGAGGTTGACTTTGTTACAAGTCAGGACAAATATTTTTAGATCTAATCAATATTTTAGATTTCTATTCAAGTTAAGTTTTAAAAAAAAAGTAATTTATGTTTTCATTACTCTTTCCTTCTTAATGACAATGATGCTTGCTTTAATTGCAAAATTCTATGCAACTGAGAAAAGTTTTAGTTTGTTCTCATTTATTATTTTATTTATAAATCTCTCTTTGACAATAATTATTGCCTCTTATATGTTTTTATCAATTTTTAAGGATTTATCAACTTCAAGTGTTGATATAATAACTTTTATAAAACCTTATTCGCGGCAATATTTTATTCTTACAAAACTTTTGTTTTTAACTTTTTTTGGGATTTTATGGTCAGTTTTTATCAGCTTTTTACTTGTTTCCTTTTATATGATAAATTTTAAATATTTAGGTCAGGTAAATTCGCCTTTATTATGAGGTTTTTTATCTTCTTTTTTTTCTTTTATGATTTTTGGGGCAATGACAGCTTTATTTGGCAATAAATTTAGTTCAAAATTATCGCTTTCAATTGCAGTTTTTTCATTTTCTCCTTTTATTCTAATTGGATCTAGTTCAGCTTTTAGTGCAACATCAACTATTAACCGTTTTGCAGAAATTCTTAATTTAGAACATCAAAATTATGATTCAAATACAATTGTAGATGTTGAAAAATTCTACCTTAATCAAAAAAAAGACCAATTTTTCCTTATACCAAAACAAGTAGATAACCCAAATTTTTCAAAAAGGCAAGTAGAATATATCCAACAGGCTTGAAATGATAGCTCAGCTGCAGCTCAAGCTTGACAGGCGGCTTCTTATTTATTGATTCCTTATCAGTTAATTAATGTTTTTGAGCCAAATGATCGGGATGCAATTGAAAATGCAGTCGGAATCCCCGAAAGTTTCCTAAAAAATTATATTTATTCCAATAATTTGGCATCAAAAAAAAATAATTACCTTTTATCTACAAGTCCAGAATTAAAAAAATATAAATTATCGACATCACAGGAAGTTTTTTTAGTCCCGGGATCGCTTAAAAATGATTCCCATTTTGAAAATCTAGAAAACCGCGAAATTATTTATGCAAGTGAAAATGCTGCTAATTTTGCCAAAATTTTACCTCAGGACTCCCAGACTTTTGGTCTTACTTCTGATCTTGTTGGGAAATTAAAGTGAAATTTAATAAAAGAACTTTTATCTTCACCAATTTTTGATAAATTTGCAAATAAATTTTTTGCAAATTTTAGCAATAAAGTAAGTCAGAAAGAAATTCTTGAAAAAATTTCGGATACAATTTCAGCTAATAAAGAGCTTTTGGAACTAAATGATGAAAATACTGCGGTTTTAGCAAAAAAACTTGATATTAAAAAAGTTGAAAATCAAGTCCAAAAAAAAATCTATCTTGCAACTGCGCTAATTTATTGACTTTATTTTAATAGACAAAACACGGAAATACTTGATAATTTTTTAAAAAATGAGCAAAATAATTACGATCCGGGTCCAATTTTTATCAAAATTGATAAAGAAAACTACCAAATCGGCGGCTTTTCCTCATTTAGTTCTGAACAACGAGTGCTTGAGAATAAAGTAATTAAACGTTTTAACTTGTCAAAAAGCAATAATTTTTTATTTCAGCCAGTTTTACAGATGATGGAAATCAAAAGCCACTATCAGGTCGTCTCAAAAAAAATTTATCCAGTAATCTGGGCCCTAATTTCTGCAATTTTATTATTTTTTATCTTTATTATTTATTCAAGAAAGGACTATAAATAATGTCTGATTGGATTTTGGAAGTAGAAAATCTAACAAAAATTTATTCAAAATCAGAAGCAGGGGTTAAAAATGTTAGTTTTAAGGTTAAAAAAAAACCAAATTCATGCATTTATTGGCAAAAATGGCGCGGGGAAAACAACAGTAATTAAGTGCATTGTTGATGCTTATCAAAAATTTTCCGGAAAAATTTTAATTAACAATTTTCTAAATAAGTTACCTGAGGCAAAAAAATTCATCGGTTATGTTCCGGAAAATTCTTTTTTTCCCCGTGAGTTAAATTCTTATGAGTTTTTATATGAATTTGGCCTTTTATCAAAAATGGAACCAGAACTGGTAAAGAAAAAAATTGACTATTATTTTAAATTTTTAAAAATTGAAAATTTAGCAAAATTAAAACCATTTAATTTTTCATCTGGTCAAAAACGCAAAATTATGATAGTCCAATCTTTGATTCATGATCCAGAATTAATTATTTTTGATGAGCCATTTTCTAATCTTGATCCTTCAGCGCGAAATGAATTCCGTGCAATTATAAAAATTCTTCAAAAACAAGGTAAAACAATATTTTTGTCAAGTCATAATTTATATGAAATTGATACATTAATTGATAGTTTGACTCTAATCGACAAAGGTAAGATTTATTATAGTGGTCAAAAAACTGATAGTTTATATAAAATGTATCAAAAATATTCTCAAAATAGTCGTGAAAGTGAATAATGCTAAAAAAAATTTCATTTTTTTTATTAACAGTAACTCCTTTTTTTGGTCTTATTTCTTGTAGTAGTATTTATAAATTTTATGAATTTATTCCCAAAAATGAGAATAAATCCTTATTAAAAAATCAAAGAATTCAGGAATTTGTTGATTCAATTTTTGCTCAAAATGAAGGGCAAAAACAAGACTATATCATAAATCAGATCAACAAAAATGGCCTAAAAATAAGTCAAGAATTAAAATATTCACTTATTTTTTCAAAACCTTATTTTCGTTCGATAAATGATGAATATTTAACAACAAGGGAAAATGCAAATTATACAATTCATTCATATCTAGCAAAAAATTGACTGTTTTTATTAGAAAATATTGAAAAATTATCATTTATTTTTAACCCTTATCAAACGCGTTTTTTAAAAAATCCGCAGGAGCTTGAGGTAGAAAAAATCAAAGATAAAACAATAAAAATTTCTAATAAAAATTTTGATTTTATCAAAATTAATTCTGGCCAGAATCAATTTGAGATAAATAATGTTTATTATTTAATTTTTGATAAAAATAAATTTATTAGATTCACTGTTTTTGGCTCAAAATCAGAACTTAAAACTAAATTAGATTATAATATGTTCTATCTTGATGAGGAAATTCCTGATAAATTTTTGTTTATAAATAGTCTTGAAAATTGGATTAACGAAAAAGAGAAAAAATACTTCCAGAATAAATTAAAAACAGCAAGGGAAAATCTTGAAGATGAATTCCAGGAGCAAAAATCGCTAATTCAACAAGAAATTAAACCCGAAAATACTGATGAAAATCTAGAAGATGAAGAGGAAGATGAAGCTGGTTATTGTAGCCTTGAAAATCCGGAAAAATGTAGTAAAGAGCAGCTTGAATTTTTGCAATCCCTGCAAAAAAAACCAACTTTTCATAAGGTTGGTCAAATAAATAGCAATATAAGCTTAAATTTAGTAAAAAATTCTGAAAAATTAGAAAAAGACGCTGACCAGACACGGCTTGAGAACGAAAAAGCCAAAGAAAAACTTAAAGAACTTGAGATCGAATACCAAAATCAGCTTGAAAATCTTGAGACAAAAGTAGAACAAGAAATTCTTAACGAGAAAAAAGACCTTGAAAAATCAAACTTTTTTACTAACATTACCTCTGATATTTCTGATTTTAACAGTCCTTTTAAATTTTATAAATACAGTTTATACTCAATTGATCTTGAAAAAAGTCTAGAAGAAGAAAAGAAACTCAATAAAAATACAACTCCAAAATCAACTTATCTCGATAAATATAATTCTTTTGTTGATAAAAAACTAGAGATTAAAAAAAATAATGAAAAAATAGAGGAATTTAGTACGCGCCGAGTTTATGAATATATTTTTAATGCAATCTGAAAAAATAACGATAAAGAAAGAATTTCTTTCCTAAATAATTATCATAGTAAGCAAAATATTGAAAAATTAGAAAAAGACTGGAAATTAATTAACCAAAAAATGGCTAGTATAAACAGAAATGAAAAAGATTTTGACTTAATTATTGCCGAATATAAAAATTTTGTAAGCCAAAATTGACTTTTTATTCTCGAAAGACTTGATAAAATTAGTCTTACATTCCATAAATGATACACTTTTCCTGATCAATTTAATGAAGTAACTGGTAAAAAAGTTGGTCATAGTCCGGAATTTAAGGAATATGTTAGAAATCAGGAACCACTTTTTGAGCCTTTTTTTTATGCAAATAAATTTCTTGAATCAATTGCTGAAGGCGATACATCCTTAATTCTTACCACCTTTAAAGATCTTTATATTCTAAAGCAAAATACATTAATTAATTTAAAGGTGGATATATCAAGCAAAATTCCAAAAGTTACTTTAAATCCTTTTGTTTTTTATTTTCCCAAAACAAAAAACAAAATTTCAATAAAAATTCTTACCGAAATTTTCCACCAAGCTTTATACCATCAATCTCAAGAAAGCTATAATGATTTTGAAAAAGATTTTGTTGAAAAATTTCGCTATAATTTACCAGCACAAATGATTATAAGTGAGAAATTTAGTTAATAAAATGAAAAAGTTAAAAAAATCACTGTTTTTTGGTTTTATACCATTTTTTAGTAGTCTATTTTTGCTAAGCTGCGCAAACCAAGTAAATTTTTCGGATTTTTTAAAAAAAAAATACCAAAAATTTGCTATAATTAGTTCTACAGAAAAAAATATTGCCCAACCTTTCTTTGAAAATAGTATCATTTTAGAACTGTTAACAAAAATTTATCCAAGTCAGGATTCAAAAAAACAACTAATTAGTCGAATAAAAAAAATTGAAACTGAAAAAAATATCCTTGATTTAGCTTTTAAATTAAATTTTTATAATCCAATAAATCCCTGACCTGGAAATTCAAGTGGTACAGCTTTTGGTAATAGACAGGAAAATCCGCTTTTATATGAAAAAGCAAAAAGATCATTTAATGATTTATTCGAAAATAATTGACTCTGGTTATTAGCCAATCTTCAATCAGCGATTTTTGTTCGTGGACTAGCAGAAATTGATCAATTTCAACAACAAAATGAGGATCTTAACATAGATCTGAAAAATCAAGCACTCAAAAATAGTTTTTATCTGCCAAAGTCCAATAAATTTAACGATATAGTAATTGTAAAATTAGCAAATGAATCCAAAAATACTGAAGGAAACGGCATTGAAAATTATAAAATTTTCTTATTAAATGAGGAAAATTACATTTTCACATTTAATATGCAAGAAGAATATAAAAATAATAAACTAATTAATACAAGAGTAAATCTAAGTCCTTGAATTCGAATATATCCAAAATTCCTAAACAAAACAGTCGAAAAATTCCCGCTTGATGAATATGCCCGGATTATTTCAAACTATCGAAGCGGAATTTCAGGGGTTAATATTTCACTTGTTGAAAAATCAATTTTTGAGGAAAATCAAGGAGGAAGTCCTTATTATTATACGTTAGTCGATTTCCAGAAAAAAGAATAAAAAAGGTAAAATAAAAAAAGATAAAAAAAATATTTTTTTTATATCATTTTTTTGTTTTTATTGTATAATTTCAAATCGATAGGTTAAAATTGATTTTTAAATTCTTTCAAAAACCATAATTTTATCTGTATTCGCAAAAAAAAGGAGAAAAAATGCCACGTTTAGACAAAAAAAGAAAAGATGGCCTTTTACAAAGTGATGCATTCTATAACGAACTTTTGCTTGGTTTGTTTGGTTTTGGCTTCTGGTATTTAGGTAGATTTAGTCTTGCAATAATTAGATTTACTTTTACAATTGTTGGTCTTTTAATGATTTTTATTTCCCAGATGATGTATTTAGGATCGTCTGCACAAGATGAGATTAGAAACGATGTTTATATTCTAACAATTACTGGTGGAGCGATTCTTGGACTTTCATTACTTTGAAATATTATCACTTTAATTATGATTTATACCGGCGATTTGCGGGATGGTAAGGGCGTAAAAATTATGCATTGAGGAACTGAAATTGAAGAAAATCCTGCAATGGAGGAAGTTGAGGAACTTGAGGAACCAGTTGAAGAACCTGCTCCAGTTTTAGCAATTGAACCAGAACCAGTTTTTCACGAACCTGAACCATTAGAATTAGAGGTTGAACCTGAACCATTAGAACCTGAGCCACTAATTGAACCAGTTTATTTTGAACCAGTAGTTGAACCGGAACCTCTTGTTGAAATTGAGCAGAATTACGAAATTGCCCGTCAAATAGATATGGTTAATACCGAAGAGGTTCAAATTAGTCAGTTAGAGGCGATCACCGAGGTTGAAATCCCGGTTGAATACACTTTAAAACATATTCACCATACAACATTTACAATCGAAGAAATCGAAAGCGGAATTGTTGATGAACATTTTGAATTGCGTGGTCAACACGATTTAAGTTGTCATGCATAGTTTAAAATATAAAATTTTTTAATATGCGTCTAAGAAATATTCCTGATGCGCTTGAAAGAATTCAAAATCAGAATTTACTTGTAAAAACACCCTGAAATATTGATGATTCTTGAATAATAGAGATTGGAATGGGTAAGGGTAAAATGATAAGTCAACTTGCCTTTGATAATCCCAATAAAAATTTTTTAGGCGTTGAAAAGTATCCTTCTGCCGCAGTTAAAGCAATAAAATATGTAAAAAAATATAATTTAAGTAATTTTTTTATCCTCATAAGTGATGCTAAAGATTTATTAGACCGGATAAAAGGAAAGGCAAGCACAATTTGGCTTACTTTTCCTGATCCATGACCAAAAAATCGTCATTACAAACGCCGCTTGACTTACAAAGATTTTTTGGAAATTTATGCTAATTTATTAGTAAAAGATGGTATTTTAAAATTAAAAACTGATAATTTAAAATTTTTTGAATTCTCAATTGAATCTTTAAAAGAAAATGGTTGAAAAATCACTTATCAAACAAATGATTTGCATAATTCTTTAGTAAATAGCAGCAATATCAAAACAACTTATGAGGAAAAATGAGTTAATTTAAATTATAAAATCCATTATCTTGAAGCTATTTTTATCTAAACCTATATTTTTAAATATAGGTTTAACTTTTTTATTAGAAAAAATATTTTAAAAAAATATTTCTAATTTTTTAACTTTTTTGTGTTATAATTTTATTTACTGCATTGCTATTAAAATGTATTACTAGGACTATCAAAGTTAGTATGAAAAATTTTTCTGAAATTTTTATCAAGTATTCAAATAAATTTGAATCCAATCGAATAACCATTGAACCAGCTTATTCTGATTCGCAAATTCCAATGTTGATAAAAGAAGATTTAGCTATTACCGAGTATCTTGGGCAAAAAAAGGCTTATATTAATTTAGGCTCCCGCTCAAAAGAATTAACTCCGAACCGTTTTCGCAAAATTGCTGCAAAATTAGGTCATTATCCCCGTGATATGCAAATTAATTTTGATAAATTTCCAAATTCTTTCTTGAGATATTTAATCGAAGTTATTGCTTTTCAAAGATCTGATATCTTCTCGCTAAGAGCCGATTATGCTAAAAATCGAGCTAAAAATCGTGATATTTTAGTGGTTTCAAGTTATTTAGATGAACTAAAACCGATAATTGATAAATACCAAATAATTAATAACAGCGTCAATTATGCCCGTTATTACCAAAATATGCCCCCTAATATGGCAAGTTCTGAATTTCTTGCAAGCGAGATTCAGAAGAAAATGAACCTAAATCCAAAATTAACGGTCAAGGTTTTAGGCGAAAATGAAGTGCGAAAATTAGGAATGAACCTGCTTTTAGCGGTCAATAGAGGATCAACTTATGATGCTAAATTAGTAGTGATTTCTTATGAAGGGCTTCCAGGATCACAATATAAAACTGCTTTTATTGGTAAAGGAATTACTTTTGATTCAGGTGGTTATAATATCAAAACTGGCATGTATATGAATGATATGAAAATTGATATGTCAGGAGCGATAATCTGTGCAGCTGCAATTGATGCCTTATCACAATTTAATCCCTTAGCAAATGTTGTCGCTGTTTTACCACTTACCGATAACCGTCTTAATGGCGATGCAAATACGCCCGATGCAGTATGAAGATCAATGAATGGTAAAACAGTTGAGATTAATAATACTGACGCCGAGGGTCGGCTCATTTTAGCAGATGCAATCACTTATGCGATTAGACAAGAAAAAGCAAGTGAAATTATTTCGATTGCAACTCTGACAGGAGCAATTCGTATTGCTTTAGGGGAAACCTTTACTGGAGCTTTTGCAAATGAGGAAAAAATTTGAAAGAACTTTAACGAGGCATCAAAAGAAGCCGGAGAACTAATTTGAAGAATGCCTCTTCATCAGGATTTTGCCCAAAATATCCGTGATTCAAAAGTGGCGGATTTAAAAAATACTGATTTTTCCGGCAAAGCCGGTTCTTCTTCTGCCGCAATGTTTCTAGCTGAGTTTGTCGAAGATAAACCGTTTATTCATTTGGATATTGCCGCGACTGCTTTTGTCAAAAATACCCCAACTGGTGTTATGGTTAGGTCTTTAGTTGAATATATTTTAGCAAAGCAAAACTAATTCTAAAATATTTTTTTAGTTTAAAAAAGAAACCTAAAGATTTTTTTGTATCTTCAAGCTACTTTTTGTTTAACTTATAACTTAAAAACTAAAAAAAGTACGTGTTGAATTTAACTTTTTTTAGTTTTTATAAGATAAAAACTGTGTTTGTAACCTTAATTTTATTAAAATTTTTAATATTTTAGCTTTTTTATTTATATTATAACTTATTTTAAAAACTCATATTCAAATAAAATTGGTACAATTTTATCAAAATAATATTTTTTCAATTTAACCTTTAAAGTTTCAATATTCCCATTTAATTCAGGATAGTCATAAATATATTTATTCGATTTCCGGTTAGGGATTAAAGTTTTTGTATTTAGTTCTTCATCGATCTGATAAAGTCCGTATTTAAAGTGTTTTTCGTAATTTTTGGTTTGTGCCGCTTGTTTAAGAATTATTTTTCAGATCTCTAAAAGTTCCTTTTCTTGATCGTCAAAATCATAATTTCTAAGACTTTTTAGAGCTAAAGTTTCTTTTTGATTAAGATCATCAAGGCATAATTCATTTAAATAAATAGTTGAATTATTTAAATCTGGATGGGCTAGACTTCTGATATGATTAGTTAGACTCAGGCTGACAAAAAATAGGTTTGAAAGCAAAAAACGTTCTAATTTATAGTGTTTTTTGCTTTTTAGATCTTGTAAAAACCGGTTAAAACCATCCCCTGATTTAACAAGATAGGTATTTTCTCATCTACCATCCATTATTTTAAAAATTCCGGCACTAAAGGCGATAAGGCCGACTAAAAAATTATTTTTATGCAATCAAAAACCATGTTCGTTATAAGTTTTTGCTCTTACTAAAGCGACTGTGGCAGGCCCTAGAGTAAAAGCATCCCCCCTTAGATAAGCAATAAAATGATCATTGTCCAAATTTTGTGGCGGGCCGTACAAACTTTTGCCAGTTTTTGTGCTAAAACGACCGTTATATTCGCAAGAAAGTCCTTTTTCAGGGACGACTCTTTCGGGATTTTCGCTTTTTCATTTATAAATAGTTTGACTAAACATTTTTTTAGTTTTTTTAATTTTTACTGTTTTAATGAAGGAAATTTCATTTTTTTCTTGATCAATATCAAAAACTTCAAGATCTACTTCATTAAATTCTGCCTTTTCATATTTCCACCAAATTAGGCTCACAAATCCTGGACTTGCATGAAAATGTTTTCTGTTAAACCCAAAACCGCCACCGATTTTATAGTTAGCTACATTCTGCCACTTAAAATATTTTACTGGCGAAAAGACAATTAAAGCATCGCCTTTTTTTCTGATATAATATTCAAAAGCTGATCAGATAAAATAGTTGGCAAGTTCGTTAAATTCCGCTCCTTTTAAATGGCTAATTTTTTTTGCTTCTTGTACAACATAGTTATTTTTTCAGGATTCCCTGGATTCTTTGGCAGTTTTTAGCTTTTGCTGCTCAATTGCAGTCGGCTCGACATAAGGTGGATTTTCAAAGATAATTATTGAACATTTTGGGTTATCAACATATTCTTTAATAATTTTATTATTAATATACTCAAAACTTAGGGCATTTGCTCCACTTACCAGTCCTTGCAAAAAAGTATTTTGATCCTCAACTGGTGGGATTATATGTCTTACTTTATCTCCTAATTTTTCAAGTAAAACTTTGTATTCATAATATTCATAAGTCGAAATGATCGTATGTGAAAGTTCTTCATTAGTTAGTCACTTTTCAAGATTGCCAGTTCCGGCGCAACGGTCTAAAATAATATAATCATTTCCTGCTGGAATTTCGGCAATCGCTTTTCTTAGAAGCTCATAAGCTTTTAAAACATAAGGTTTTGGAGTATAAAAAGCGCCTAAATTTTTCTGCTGGATCTTGGAATTTAGCTGATCCATTAAATATTCAAAACGAATGTTTGAATCTTTTTGATAAGGATTTATGTAGTTTTTAAAAAGATTTGGGGTTCTGATCTCGCCTAAAACTCGGGTCAAACCGGTATTATCGCCGATGAAATCTTGCTTATTTTTCCCGGGATTTTCACTAAAAAACTTTTTCGCTCAGCCGACAATGCAATTTTCATCGATGTTAATTTTGACAAAATTTTGCTGTTTTAAGTAAAAAATTAGTTTTTCTTGTTCTTCAGGGTGGGCTAAATTTAGTTCTACAGGCTCGATTTTTGTATAAAAATCCAAATTATTAGTACTTGAAGCACCGATATAAACAATTTCAATCTGTTCTAAAAAGTCACTTGAATCATAAAAAAATGCCTTATTTTCCATTAGGGAAATTAGGAAAATGTTTTTTGGAACCGGAATTCCTTTGATTCGCAAACGGGATAAATATTTGATTACCTGAAATAAAGTCGAGTTTAAGTTAGTAATATTTAACTTAAATTCGAGAATATTTCCATTAATAATTCCGTCGGTATAATTATTTTGTATTTGATCAATTGAAAGATTTTTATCAACTCTTAGAAAATATGTATTATAAAATTCTGATTTAAGAGCACGTTCACCTTGCTCTCTCTCTCTCTCTCTCTCTCTCTCTCTCTCTCTCTCTCGGCCAAGGCAGTATTTTGGTTAAAATCCATAAAAAATCCTTTAAATTACGATGTTTTTTTGAAAAAAATTATTTTATCCTTTAAATTCAGAATTAAATTATACTATAAAATGCAAAAATAACAGTTTTAATAGGTTCTTTTTAAGATTTTTTTACGATTTTTGGAGTAATATTGTCTTATAGACATAAAAAATGTTTTACAAAATTAAAAAAATATGAACAATATTAGGGCTCAAATTAAGAAATTTTGTGTCCTTTTAAGTACTTTTTATTTTTTTTGAGCATAAATAGTTTAAAAAAAATAAAAATTAGGTTATTTTTGCGCTTGAACCCAACCACTATCATTTTTATTTCTTAAATCAATTATAAAAGTTTGTCCTCCACTTGCCCGATTGAAAGCGCCAACTTGTGGCTTTGGAATTATGTTTAAAACTTTTTTAATTTCAGCTCTTCACATATTTCTAGCCGATTGCATTCTTGCCATTGAGGGATTAAATTGAGCATAATTATTTTCCCAAAAATCAAAAATATACTTAGCTTGCTGTTCTGTCAACGGCGTTTTGGGAAAACTTTTTTTAAATAAATCAAATTGTTTTTTATCTGTAAATTTATAGTTATAAATACGATTTTTGGCTGCATTATAACTGGCTTTTGTTTGGCTCGATTCGTTATTTATTGGTGGGTTTGCCAGGATCTTAAGATCTTCTTGAATTCCTTTTAGGATTGTATCTACTTGTTTTTGATTTTGATCAATAGGCGTTTGGATTTCTTGATTGTTAGTTTTTTCTTCTGATTCTTCCTTAATTTGTTGTTGTTTTAGTGGAACTTTTATAATTTTTTCTTGTTTTTGTTCCTTTGTTAGTTCAGTCTTAATTTTTTTTTTCATTTACTGGTGTTTCTAGTGGTTTTTCAACTTTGGGAGATTTTTGCACTAAAGGTTGAGCAGATAAAACCGGTAAAATCGGTGGTTTTATTACTTTTTCTTTATATTTTTCCTGGTTTTGTTCAGGTTTTTTTATTACTATATCTGTTTTTGCAGTTGAAATTTTTGTATTTTCTTTGTTTTTTATTAATTTATTACCTAAAATTTTTGGCTCGGGAGGTTTTGGTTTTGTAATATTTTTTTCTTTTTTGTTTTTTTCAGGGATCACAATAGCAACATCTTCTTCTTTTTTTACTTTAGGATCAATGACTTCTGGAGTTTTTTTATTTAGAAGTGAAAGGTCAGGTTGTTTTTTTCTTGAATTTTTAAAGGTTTACTTTTTTGATTATTTACAACTTCTTTTGGTTTTTCTCCTTCAAATTCTTTATCCTTAATTAAAATTTTTTGGTTTTTATTTGGTTTTGGAGCGACTTGTGGTATAATTTGTTCTTGTTTATTAGAAATTATAATTGTTGTTGGTTTAAGTTTTTCTGGGTTTTCTGTTTTTTTAATTAATTTTTCTGGTATAATTATTGGTGCTTTTTGAATTTTAGGAGCTTGTTTTTCTTCCTGTTTTTGTATCGGTTTTTCAGGAATTTGATTTAAACCATTGGTCTCTGAAGGAGAAAATGGCTTAAATTGACTTTGAATTTGTACATTTTCCCTGCTTGTTTTTATTTCGCCTAAATTTGAAACTGAATTTCCCGAGACAAAATAAACCGTAGTTCCAACTGAACCTGCAACAATTGGAGTCAAAGATAGGGCCCACTTAAAAGATCGACGCATTTTTTCCTTATTTTATTTAATTTATTTTCTTTATTTTCTTTATTTTATTTATTATTTTATTTACAATTTAAAATCAAAACTCAAAATTTAAACCAAAAGTTTCAGAGAAACTTTAACCTTATAAATTATATCACAATTTATTAATAATACTTTAAAAAAGCTAAGATAAAAAAAAAAAAAAAAAAAAAAGAAAAAAAAAAAAAAAAAAAAAAAAATGGTTGGGAGTTTTAAAAGTGAAATAGTTATTTTTAATTTTTTATCTTTTATGATATAATATTATTAATACTAACTTTAGGATCAGTACTCAAGTGGCTGAAGAGGATATGTTGGAAACGTATTAGGGGTCTCAACGGGCCCGCGCAAGTTCAAATCCTGTCTGATCCGCCATTAATGCTCTCGTGGTGAAATTGGTATACACGTTAGATTGAGGTTCTAATCCGGAGACGGGTGCAAGTTCAAGTCTTGTCGAGAGCACCAAATCAAAGTTTAAAAAAGAAATTTAGTGTTAAATTTTTAAGTTTTGATTTGGTGAAAAGAAGTTAAATGTTACTAAGAAAATCTAAATTTTAAAAGAAAGAAGGTTGTTCTAAAATGGCAAAGAAAAATGTTGTCCGGGTTGCTAAATTGCAATTTAATGCCGGGCAAGCAAAACCTGGCCCAGCCCTTGCAGGTCTTGGGATTGTTATGCCAGAGTTTACCCGAAAATTTAATGATGAAACTAAAAATCGCGGAGATGAACCGGTTCCGGTAAAAATAACTGTTTTTAAGGACAAAAGTTTTGAATTTCAGTTATTTACTAGCCCAACATCTTATAAAATTAAGCAGGCAGCCAAAATTGAATCAGGTTCTAAAAAATCAAAAACTGAAAAAGTAGGAAAAATTACTTTTGACCAATTAAGAGAGATAGCGGAATATAAATTACCTGATTTAAATACCGAAAATCTCGATAAAGCGATTTTAACAGTTTATGGTACAGCAATGCAAATGGGCGTTGAGGTTGAGGGAATTGAAGAATTTATCCAAAAGCAAGGAGGAAAATAAAATGAAAAAAGTTTCAAGAAATTTACTCCAGGCACGACAAATGGTGGATAAAAATCGTTTTTACAGCCTCGAAGAGGCGATGGAATTAGTCAAAAAAACTTCCTATACAAAATTTTCTGGCTCTGTTGATTTAGCAATTCGTCTAAATCTTGATACACGAAAAGCTGATCAGCAACTCCGTGGAGCCGTGGTTCTTCCTCATGGAACGGGAAAATCTGTTCGGGTTTTAGTGGCAACTGATTCTTCAGAAGTTGCTGCAAAATCACTAGAGGCTGGTGCTGATCTTATTTACTCAACAGCAGAATTAGAACAAAATCTTAAAATTGATAATTTTAATTTTGATGTAATTGTTGTTGAACCCAAATTAATGCCAATTTTAGGGCGTTATGGAAAGAAATTAGGGCCAAAAGGACTAATGCCAAACCCAAAAACTGGAACTGTAAGCCCTAATCCTGAAAAGGCAGTAGCCGAAATTAAAAAAGGAAAAGCAAACTACCGCGCAGATCGATACGGAATTATCCACTCGCTAATTGGTAAAACTAATATGGAAGTACCCCAACTAGTTGAAAATGCTAATACACTTTTAAGACTAATTAAACGGCTAAAACCAAATACGGTTAAAGGAAATTATTTCAAAAATCTAACAGTTTCAGCTTCAATGGGCCCCTCAATAAAGATTCGTTTTGATAATTTATAGCAGTTAGTATTCTAAAGGAAAGAAAAAAACTTTGAAAAAAGTTTTTTTTATGTTTTAAGATTATAATTCTTTCTGTTCAAAAGCTATATTAAATTCTTCTGGTAAGTCTGCCTCAAATTCGCGGCTTAGACCATTAAGATCTTTAAAAACTAGTTTGTAAGCATGAAGTCTTTGTCCAAGTTCGTCAATTTTTTTGCCATATATTGGATCGCCATATATTGGATAACCAATATGAGCAAGATGCAGGCGAATTTGATGGGTTCGCCCGGTTTCAAGTTGACATTTAACCAGGCTGAAATCTTGATTTTGGTAGCTAAAATGTTTAATTAGTTCGACATTTGTAATCGCCGGTTTTGAGTTAAAAAAACTAATAGTTTTTTTAAGAGGATTTTTTAAATCCCGGCCAATCGGCAAATTAATTTTCATAAATTTGTGTAAAACTTTTCCAATAACAATTGCTTTATAAAAGCGTTTGATTTGTCGATTTGCGAGTTCGTTGACAAAAAAACTATGAGCTTTTGCGTTTTTAGCAACTAAAAGTAAGCCTGTTGTATCCTTATCGAGCCGATGGACAATTCCTGGCCGGATATGATCAAGTTGTTCAAGACTGTCAAAATGAGAAATTAGACCATTGACGAGTGTGTTTTTTCAGTTCCCAACACCAGGGTGAACAACCAAATTTTTGGGTTTGTTTATTAGAATCATATTTTGATCTTGAAAGATAATTTCAAAATCTATTTCTGCTGGCTCAAGTTGAGGTTTTGGCCTTTTATAGTCGTTAAAAATCTTGATTTTTTGGCCAGTTTTAACAATTTGGTTCTTTTTGAGAACCAAATTGTTATTTATTAAGACTTTTTTCTCTAAAATTAAATCTTGAGCAACTTTTCGTGATAAATTAGCTAATTTTGCTACTAAAATATCAATGCGGATATCCTCTTGATCCCAAATAAAATTAAGAATTTGATTTTTGAGCATAAATTTTTCATAATTCTTTGTGATAGTAAAGAATTATTTCATCAATTAGCGGATAAATTAAATAACCAATTTTATCTTCATCGCGATCTTCTTGAATTTTCCCGCAAATTTCAAGAATTTTTTTAATCTGCTCTGCTAATTTATCTAGTACTTCATTAGAACATCAAATTTGGGACTTAAATAATTCAAAATCAGAATTCTGGATAATTTCTTCAAAATTAGCAAGCGCAATTTTTCCAAATGATCGGAGCTTTTCTGCAATATTATCAATAAAATTATTGGTTTTTTGGGCTAATTTATCACTAAATTTATGAAGCACCAAAAAGTCTTTATCCTGGAGATTTCAATGAAAATTTTTAACATTTGTATAAAAAATAGTTAAACTTGACTGTAATTGCTCTAGTGTTTTTATCATTCTTAGTTGTTTTTTTCTTATTTTTTTGTTTTTTTATGCGCTTTTGCTGCCATACGACGAAATCTCTCGATTCTCCCTGTTGTCCGATTGAGTGAACGATCACCCGTAAATTGGGGATGACATCCAGAACAGATATCAATTGTAAACTTTTCGATAACCGATTTAATTCTAAATTCGGAATTGCATGTTGAGCAACTAAGAAGTAGCTCGCGTTGAACCGGGTGAATATTTTTTTTCATTTTATACTTCCTTTGTAAGTAAAAAGTTATTAAATTATACTATATTTTTGTAAATATTTTAAAAATTTTCTGCTAAAATTTTTATCTGATTTTGTCTTTGGGCTACAAAATCAGCAATTGGTTTCTGGTTATTTGGAGCTACCTTTGTACCATCAAGAACAAAAAAATCTGATCTAACATTTGCGCCAAGAAATTCAAAAATTTGTTTAATTAAGGCGCTATGATTTCCAAAAGGATACCAACCAAGCGGGGCTCCTTGGGCTGTTAGAATTTGTACATTTTGAATATTTTTTAATAATCCGGTATATTTTCCGGTGTTTTTATCAAGTAAAAAGGTTTTGTTTGGCACCGTAATTGCATCAAAAAAGTTTTTAGTGGTCGCTGAATAATTAAAATTTGTCATTGAGGTTGAAAAAACAATTTTATCAGCATTTCTTAACTTGTTAATTCAAAAATCAGATTCAGCTTTTTGATAAAAAGTTTTATCCTCAAAATTTTTCATAGTAAGATTTGTATTTGCTAGCCCAAACTGATTTAAATCGTAGACTTCAATTTGATCATCAGGATGAATTTCGAGGTAAAATTTAATAAAAAGATCGGATAAATGCGAAGAATAAGAACCTTTTTTTTCATTAACAGATGACTTTATCACAAGAATATTCATTTTTTCTCCATTTTTAGAAATTTTCCGCTGCTTTTTTGATATTATCAAGCAAATTTTTATCAAAATTTGCATTTTTATATTTATGTGATTCTTCTATAATTAAAGCTGGATTAATTTTTTGGGCACCAAGGAAATTAAAGGTTCCTGAAATTGTCTCAGCCGGACTTGGACTTACAAAATCAGCTTGTTTTGAATGAGCACTTAAAATAATTTGTACATTTTCAAGATTGTTAAGTAGGCCAACTGATCCACCTTTTTTTGCATATTTATAAGAAAAAGTACGATCCGCAAGACAGATTGCATCAAAAAAATTTTTAATCTGAGCTGAATATCCCCAGTTAATTATTGGCGATGAGATGATTACTTTTTGAACATTTTTTAGTTTTTCAATTCAAAAATCAGCATTAACATCTTGTCAAAAGTGGGAAAAATTTTCTGAATTTAGCGAAATTTTTCCCACTTTTTCATTATTAAGGTCAAATTCACTAATTTTTATTCTAGGATTTAACCTTTTTAATTCACCAATAAAAAGATCCGCTACTTTATTACAAGTTGATTCATAATTTAGATGCGATTTTATATACAAAACTTCAATCATTTCTACTCCAATTAATATAAAAACATTTTTTTTTTGGATAATTTTGTAATGTAATTATACCACAAAATTAAAAAAATAAGAGTTAATTAGCCAAAAAAATTCTCTTTTTTAGTTTGAGAATCAGCAAAATTTCCTTGGTTTTTTTAAATTTTCCTTTATAATTATATAGCATTTAGGGTTTGGCGCCATATTATGAAAAAGATTTTTAAACATATATTTGCGATGTTTTTAAAAACCAAAGTTATTTTTATCGGCCTAATAACTTTAGTTTTTTTTACTGCCGCAATTTTTACCGCCTTATTTACCACAAACCGTGCTTATGTTAGCCGACTTGATCAATATAAGGAAACCTCAGGTCTTCAGGATGCAACAATTAGTACCGAATTTAACTATTTTGGTAATGCCCAAAATAATGGATATGACTATCTTGAGCCAGAAATTTACTTACCTTTAAATACAAATCAAGAAAAAAAACAATTAATAATTAATAGTAATTATATCAGTTTATCTCAAATTTTAGGTGATAAAACCAAAGAAAATGAATATATTTCCTCTGGGGAGTTTTCCCGAGAGTTTTACCTTAATGGAAAATTATTAGGAAAAAATGATAGTTTTGAATTAACAAAACAAGCATTTTTTCCGATTTATATTACAAATGATAAAAAAAATTTCCGTAAAAAATTAGAAACATACCAAATTCGAAAAAATGAAATAATCAGTCTCGATACAAAAAATTATAAACCAAGCGATATCCTTGTATTTTTTCACCAAGGTAAGGAAATTATTATTAGCTCTATTAATCCGCTTGTAATTAATGGGAAAACAAAAGTTGCAACCTTTGATCCAATTTTAGGGGCTTCCTGAAAAAAACAAGGAATCGGCTATGAGCTAAAAACCCAGGATTTATTACCACTTTTAAATATTTACCAAAAAGAAAATGGTGAATTTGAATTTGCCGACTTGCAAAATTCAAATAGTTTTATTAATTTTAAAAAGGGATCTGATGGAATCCAAATGCAGATTAGATCTGATCAGTTTAATTTAGTAAATAATCTAATTTGAGAATCTAGTTCATTTTTAATTCTTGATCCAGGTCAAATTTATAAATTAGAAAAAGAGTGAATTCGTAATTTAAAAACCAAAATTGAGTATATAAATCACCGTTATAAATTAAAAGAAATTGACTCAAAAGGTCAAAATTTTTCTGGTTTTATTAAGGAATATTTAATTTATTTAAAGGCAAATTATCCCAAAAAATTTAAAGAATTAGAAAATATTAACTACTGAGAAAAAAGAATTAGAACAATAGATGGTAGCTCTGAAAATGTTGTCTCTTCTGATCTTTCAATCACCGATCTTAGCATTCCTTTTTATAAACAAGGAGATTCAAGTTTATTAAGAACTTCAATCGCCGAGATTCAAAAACTTAATAAAAATAATCTAGCACTTGTTACAAATGAAGAATTAAATAATATTTCAAATTCGAATATAAAAAATGCAACTTTTCTCCGTCTAGCACAAAATGTTCAGGAATATGCTAATTTATATTTTTACCAACATCTGCAAAATTATTCCCAAAAAATTAAGGGAAAAGAAGAAAAAGTCGTTGATGGCATCGGTACAAGACAAACTTTTACAATTGATGTCCAGCAAAAAACGGAGAATGCAAGTGCAAAACAAGTAATTCATTTTATTAATTCCGGAATTAGTCCAAGAATTTTTAATAAAATTAATTTTCAAAATCAGGATTATATCCAAGAGCAGCAGATAGGTCGACTTTTTCAAGAGATTAGTGATCAAAATAACGCTAAGAAAAGCCGTTTATTTTCTCAGAATGCAAAAGTTTCTAGTGCAGAATTAGGAAAAATTCCACCAATTTTTCAGGCAAAAATTATTGCTAATGTTTTTGATAACTACGGAATTGATCCTAATTATGTCGATCTTAAAGTTGACTTTGGCGATGTTGAATTCAAACATAATAAATCACTAAATTATGATTATTATCGTAATATAAAAATTGTTAGACTAAAAAAAATTAAAACTAATAAGCCCGATTTAGGATTTAATATTCTCCCAAAAGCCGATTTGCACGGGATAATTGCCTTACCTAATAATCAATTTGGTTATATTTTTAAAAATTTTGGTCAGTATCACTGAAGTTTATTACCCGAAAATTTGATTAAAGTTGATACAAATATAAACCCGGTTTCTTCTCAGCAACGCGTTTTGAGCTTGCTTGCTAATTTTCTTGAAAATAATAATTTTGAAATTGATGCAAAAATTGGTAAAGATGGCTGAACCAAACAAGTTGATAATTATTCAAATATTGCAACAATTCCCTTAATTTTTTATTATTTTTCTACTAACGTCCAAAACGAAATTGAAACCCAAAATAGTGCTAGTTCATTATTTATCCAGATTGCAAATGCAATTAATAACTCGGTTTTAGTTGATAAAAATTTCTTCTTAAAACCCGATGTTGATCTAGTAATTAATGCTTTTGCCAAGGCTGCTGAAGAAATTAGACTTGTTGATATTCTCTCCTATCGAATCAAAAATTATAATTTAGTAATCGATCTAATTACTAGAGCTGGTAATATTTTACTAAAAACAAACAGACCAACACTAATTAATGATATTTTAGGTAATTTTTTTGACCAGATAATTAAGGAAACAGAAAATTCTGGCAAGACAAATTATGAAAAAAGTCTTTTTTTTATAAAGCAAATTTATGCCCTAAATCCGGCCCTTCTTCTTGGTGGAATTCGCATTTTTGATGATATTCAAAAATATGCCTCCCCTGAGGCGCTTGCAAAAGCGATTAGAGATCCAATAAATTTACTTAAGGGTGTTAAAAAAATTATTTATGCCCTTGATTTTGAAAAATTTTTCCAATATCTTAATAACTGATTTTCTGATAATAAAAATCAGAATAATAAAAATTTGGTAAATATTTTTACTTCCAGTGATCTTGTTGATGCACTTCTTGGATCCATTGATGAGCAAATGTTAAAATCCGCTTTGATTGAAATAGTTAATGAAATTGATTTTGCTCGCATTTTCTCTGCAGCAGTTGATGAGAAAACCAAAGGTTTTTTTGGATTTTTAGCAAAACCAATTATTGAAAAATTTGCTAAAAACCATCAAAATCAAGTCATAAAAATTCTTGAAAAACTAAACGGAAAACAAGAAAATGAACTAGCTTATTCAAATATTAATGAAGGATTAAACGAGTTAATTACCAATTTTGACCTAAAAAGTTTTAAAGAAAATTTGATTTTTCTAAGAAAAACACCTTATTCTTATGGTTATGACAAATTTTTAGAATTAAGTGATCAAGAAAAACAAAAAGAAAAAAATAATTTATTCGCAAAACGGTCAAGTCTTAGCCCAAATGATTATATAATTGCTCTAATTTCGACTTTTTTTCGCAGCGACTCATCCCGCCAGAAAACAATAAATTCGTTAATTAAAATGTTAAATGCTTCGGGAAAAGGTAAGAGTTCTGAAGCTAGTCAACTTGGTTTTTCCTATTTTTTTCCTGAATCTGATCCTAGAAAAATTGATATCTACGATCTTCAATTTCTTGCTGCAAATTGAAATTCGTCATCCACTAGTCCCGATTTAGGGATTAGAAATACTCGAATTGATCTTGTCTCAGAGGAAATCCTTGAAAAAATAGAACAAAATCCGAATTTAAAAATTAGTGATTTAAATTTAAAGCAACGTATATTCCTAAATAAATATTTAACAATCCAAAATCTTGAGAATTTAGAGGATATTAGGCAAAAACTTTTCCAGATCAAGGAAATCTATCGACTATTTCGTCTAGAAAATTACCAAAAAACTGGGAATCAAATTAGTAATATTAAACCTCCAAGTCTTGAAAGTGATAATATTTTTGCAAATACTGGCTCAATTGGCGATATTTTCTATTATATTTTAAATGCAATTAGAATTCCTGAAAAAATTAGTGAAGATTTGGGCCCTAATTCCCTTAATTTAAAATTAAAACCAATTTATATTCTTGCCTCTGAAGCCGAAATTAACAAACTTGAGAAAAATATTATCCAAAATCCGGAAATAATTACTCAATTAGTAATAAAAACCTTGCGTTTTTGAATTCGTTTTGTTTCCGAAAATAAACTTGAAAATCTGGATTTATCCAAGGCTTTTCATAAATTATTTCAGGCAACTAAATCAGAATGACTCAAAAATGAGCTAAATAATACCGAATTATTAGCTAAAATACCTAATCTAAAAGATCAAGAAGGTCTATTTTTAGGACTCCCTAAACCTTCAAGGGCAATTCTTCAACCTTATCTTTTAAGTCTTTATCTAGAAAAAAACCCCCAATTTCAAGAACTTTTAGCCGATCCAGTTTTTGCTAAAAGTTATATCGATGATTTTAATAGAAAAACTTCACTAAAATCCTGACTTGAAGATAATCTTGCCGATTTAGTCGAAAATTTAGGATTTATTAGCTATTATTCCCAAAATTATCCTTTTGAGGCCCGTTTTGATAAGGCCCTAAAATATATAATGGAAAATTTTTTGCTTAATCCAAAATTTTCAGATTCAGCCTTTAAAAAACGTTTTCTTTCTTTACTTGTTCAGGAATTTGCTTCTATTAATCCTTTACTTTCAGGTCTAAATCTTGAATCTCTTGGTCTTAGTCAATTTTTTGCTGCCCAACTTGTTCAAATTCCACTCTGATTTACAACAAATCCTGAAGCTAAGAGCGAAGAAGGTCAAAACAATTTTAATCTTGCCTTTATTCTCCAAAATCGTCTGCCAAAAATTAGTCAAATTGTAAGTGATTCTTCAAATAAAAGTACTGAATTTATCAAATTATTAGTCAACCGCAGACCAAATAAAAATTATATTCCCCCGTTTTGGTTTAATAAAAATGTTAATGAGGTTTCACTTGATTATTATCGTCTGCGCTCAATTTCGGATTTTCTTAGCGAAAAAGGCAAAGAAAATCCCGAATTTTTTGGGATTAATGTAGCTAAATTCTATGATCAATTTTTTTCGAAAATAATTGTTGCCCGCCTGGCAAATAATTCAATTAATCTTAATAATGCAAGCGGTTATGTAGTCAAAGTTAATAAATCTTACCTTGAAAAAAATAAAAAAGAAGTATATCAAGGCAAAATTCCTGATTCAGCTAGTGATATTGAAAAATTAATTGAACTTCTTGATCCAAAATACATTTTAAATGCTGGCGGTCTAAAATACATAATTGTTGGCACTGATTTTAGTATTGATTATTTATATCCTGTAATTGATGAGAAAAACGTCAAACTTGATGGACAAAATCAGGTGCTAGCCTATGTAAATAAATTCGGATTTGATAAGGCAAGATTTTCTTATCAATCAAATCCAATTAAAAATTATTTCCTAATCCGGCTTAAGCCTGGTACAAACAGGGAAAAATTTCGGGCTGATATTGACAGTTTTATTGCCAAAAATTTTGCCTCTAATAGTTCCCAGCACACTTTTTTTACTAACGAAATCGATCATTTAAACCCCGAAAGAGCCCTAAGAATTCAAGTTGGAACAAATATTATTGAAACTTTTTCAAAAACTAATATTTATTTAAGCCTCTTTTTGTCAATTTTAGTCCTATTTGCAATCGCTTTTATTATCAAACGGTATATTTCAACAAATAATAAGGTCCTAGGAATTCTGCGTGCTCAAGGATATTCACTTTTTGAAATTGCCTCTTCGTTTCTTTCAATTGGCTTTATAATTGCGTTTTTAGGCGGTAGTTTAGGCTTTTTATCCGGATTTTTTGGAAAAATCCCACTTTATAATCTAATTTCACAGTTCTGAGAATTTGATATTAATATTTATAATTTTGAGCCCATTTCTTTTGTTTTTTCGCTAATTATTCCTTTTTTTGTTATCTCAGTACTAATTTATTTGGTAATTTTTTGGAACCTAAGACAAAAACCTTATCATTTACTTTCAGGGATCAACGAAATTAATACCTCAAAATTTGCCCAAAAGGTCGCAAAACTATTCTGAAAAAGCAAAATTGTTAATAAATTTTCAATTTCACTTGTAATTAATTCAATTTGAAAAATAATTTCATTAATTATTGCAATCGTCATTGTCCAATTTGTCTTGATTTTTTCTTTATCTTCTTATAATATTTTCCAAAATAGTATTAAAAAAACCTATCAAAACCGGCATTATGCTTATAAAATCAACCTCTTTTCGCCAACAAAAGAAGGGGGCCCACTTGTTGTTTATAATGCAAAAGATCTTGGGAAAAATCTTTATGTTCCCGCCGGGGAAAATACTGAAGTTAATTATAACTCCCCTAATTATTTCCGTCCCGGAAATCCAAGCGTTTTTGGGATTAATTCCAAAAACGGCTTGGTTGATTCAGAAAGTAGAAATCCGGTTGTCATTTCGCGTTCAAGTCTAAATATTAAAGTAAATCAGGCAAATAAAGCCTCAATTTTTGATATCGTTTTAGCAAATCTTCCTGAATCTTTAAGGAATAACATTTTTGCAATTTCAAATAAAGTTGTCCACCAGATTGAAAAAGTGCAGAATATTCCTGAAAAAATCAAGCAAAAACAGCCGTATTTTAAATATCTAGTTGATTCTTCTGATCCAAATCAAGGTCGTTTTTGGTATTATCAATTTGATCAAGATAAAAACGAATATCGCGCCTATGAAGTCTCAATTTTTGGTCAAAGTAATAACCGTGATGCCTATCGCAAATTTTTAGTTGATTCCTATTTAAATAATCAAGTGGCAAAAGACTTTACCATCAGTTTTGCCGGGATTGAATTTAGTGAAAACGCTAATGAAAATCTGCCAAAAAATCAAGTTTATACTTATATTGACAGTTTTTATGGCGCTAAAAATAATACCGAAAGTAGTATCAAAATTTATGGCTATAATCCAAAAACTGAAAAAAATTCAATAATTGAGATAAAAGATAAATATAATAATAATTTATTAGCAGAAATTGAAAAATACCCAATAAAAGATGAAATTTACCCTTTGATAATCAATTATGTTTTTGCAAAAAAACATAATTTAGGAATTGGGTCTAGAATCGAAGTCCCAATTCTTAATCACGTTGATCGTTATTATAATAAAATCAAAAAACTACCGCAAAAGAAAGCTAAATTTGTAATTATTGGCATTTCCGATACATATATAAACTCCGAACTTATAACCTCACAGGCCATCGCTAACAAACTTTTAGGACTTGATCAATTTGAAAATATTCTAAAAAATTATAATTTATCGCCATTTAATGGTATAATTCTTTCAAACCCGGAAATTGAACAGATCAGCAAATCTTTTAGCTTGTATTCACCTTCAGGATATTGGGCTGGTAGTTCCAAAATTAGTGTTGATCAGTTAAACAAAGATGATACCATCGGTTTTTTTGCAAACATTTTCGCTTTTAGTGAAAATGAAACTGATAAAACCAAAGGCGCGCTCCAAATTGCTGGCTATACAAAGCAAGAAATTCTTGATCTGATTAATTTTGATAAAAAAAATCAAGAAAAACCTTGACTAAATTCGTCTTCAGCCCTTGATTTTGCCTCGCTTACTAACCCTTCTTTTGTAAATCAGAATATTCCGGAAATCAAGAAAGCACTAAAAAATTTTAATGAAATTTATGGCGAGACAATCTACCAAATTGGACTTACCGGTCTTGAGGCAAAAAATATTGAAACTAACTTTATTTCCAATTTTGCTAACTTATTTGGAGCGGGAATTAATATTGTTGTTATTATTTTTCTTGTTGTTTCCTTAATTATTTTAGTGATTATTGCCTCTTCAATTATTAACGAAAATCAGCAAAACATTGCGATTTTAGATGTTTTAGGTTATGCTAATAAAACGAAAGTGCGCCTATTTTATAGTATTTATTTACCGATTCTGCTGATTTCATCGCTGATTTCAATTCCGTTTGTCATTATTGCGATGGAGATTTTTAATTCCTATATTCTCCTTACAAATTCAATATTTTTATCGCTTGGACTTTCAATTTCGACCTTTTTCCTTGCTTTTGGAATCATTTTAGTTGTTTTCATTTTCGTTTTAAGTTTTCTTTGATACTTTCTTACAAGCAAAAAATCAGTTTATATAATCAAGGATAAAACCTAAAAATTAAATTTTTTCAAAAAACAGCTAAAAAAAACCAATTTTTTCTTTTTTAGACCAGAAAAAATTGTACAAAAAAATTTTTAATTTTTTTACAACAAAAAGGAGAAAATCGTGTATAATATATTTTCCAAAACAAAAAAAGTAGAAAAACAAAACCAAGCCCTGGCGATTATCAAAGATACAAATCAAGCAAATCTAACAAAAAAACAGCTTAAATTAATCCGTTGAGCCAATGATAATCCCCGAGTTAAGAGCGGAAATATTGATAAGACAAACTCGCCAGGCGCAATTATTGACTTTAAAAATGTAGCAAAATATTATCTTTTTGGATCAGTTGTTACCAAAGTTTTTGCGGATATTAATTTTAGTATTGCCGCTGGTGATTTTGCAATTCTTAGTGGAAAATCAGGATCGGGAAAGTCAACAATTCTTAACTTAATGTCAGGACTAGATCGAGCAACTGAAGGGGAAATTATCGTTGATTCAGTCAATCTTGCCTATCTTAAAAACGGAGAACTTACCAAATTTAGGCGCCAAAATGTCTCCTTTATTTTTCAGTCTTATAACCTTTTGGGAAACATTAACGGTTATGATAATGTCCAAGTTGGCGCCTATCTTCAAAAGGATAAGTCAAAAGTACTTGATATTGAGCAACTTTTTGCCGAATTTGAACTTGATGATATCAAGTTCAAATTCCCATCGCAGATGTCTGGGGGACAGCAACAAAGAATCTCGATTCTCCGTGCTCTTGTTAAGAATGCCAAAGTAATTTTTGCTGATGAACCTACTGGCGCCCTTGATGAAACTAATACCAATATTGTCTTACGCGCCTTGAAATATATCAACAAAAAATACAAAACCACAATCGTTATGGTCTCACATGATCCAGCAATGGAGGCCTTAGCCGATTTAATTATCAAGCTTAAAAACGGAAAATTGACAACAAAACGACATAAATCCCTTAGTTTTGAAGAGTTTTTAGCCCAAAAAGCAAAAAATTCCTAATAAAACCCTGCGCAAAAATTTTTTCTAAAAAATTTTTTCATTTTTTTAAAAAAAATGGTATAATATAATGAAAATTTGAAGGGAAGTAAATGTTAGCAGCGAAAATTTCTGTTGCTGAATCAGTCGGAAAAGGTCATCCTGATAAAATTTGTGATCAAATTAGCGATGCTATTCTTGATGAAATTCTTAAACAGGATGAGCACGCACGAGTTGCCGTTGAAACAATGGCATCAAACCGCCTAATTATAATTGGGGGAGAAATCTCAACAAGTGGTTATGTCGATCTTGTAAAAATTGCTTGAGAGATTTTATTTGAAATTGGTTATAACGAAAATGATTTTACAATAATTTCCAATGTAAATCGCCAATCCGGCGAGATAGCTTCCCTTGTCGATCAGAAAAACGGTACAATCGGTGCTGGCGATCAAGGGATTGTTTATGGTTTTGCCACTAACGAGTGCCCAAATTTTATGCCCTTAGCACAAAATTTGGCTAACTTTTTAGTTAAAAAAGCTGAAGAACTCCGGAAAATAGGTGAATTTCAATTTGCCTGTGCGGATATGAAATCCCAAGTTGAGATTCACTATGATCAAAACAGTAAACCAAAAGTTAAAAGTATGCTTATGTCAATCCAACATCAGCAGAATTTTAACTATCATAATTTTGTTGAATTTGTAATTAACAAAATTATGATTCCAGCAGCAAAAAAATATAATTTAAATATTGACTTTGAAAAAAAAGTTAACAAATCCGGTGATTTTACAATTGGAGGACCAATTGGTGATACAGGGCTTACGGGGCGAAAACTCATAATTGATACTTATGGGGATGCTGCAAAACATGGAGGGGGCGCCTTTAGTGGAAAAGATTATACAAAAGTTGACCGAAGTGGCGCTTATATTGCCCGGTGAATAGCAAAAAATCTTGTCGCCGCCGGAGTAGCTGCCGAAATCGAGCTACAATTTGCTTATGCAATCGGTAATGAATATCCAGAACTAATTAATGTTACTTACCTAAAAAATGCTAAAATTCCAACGGTAAAAATTATTGAAATTATTAAAAACGTATTTAATCTTCGTCTAGTTAGTTTAATTTCTCGGCTTAATTTGAGGAAACCAATCTACCGAAATTTAGCAGTTTATGGTCATTTTGGTCGTGATGAGCTCGATCTTCCCTGAGAAAAGCTTGATATGGTTGAAAAAATTAAGGATTATCTAAAAATTTAAAATTAAAACTTTTTCTAAATGATTAACTACTTTAAAAAAAGCATTTTTTTATTTGGAAAAAATTAAAAAAATGTTATAATGTTAATATTATTTTGCCATCATAGCTCAGTCGGTAGAGCACATCCATGGTAAGGATGGGGTCGCAGGTTCAATTCCTGTTGTTGGCACCATACCATTTTGACCAAAAGATGCTAAAAATCGGCATCTTTTTACTTAATTTGCAAAGGTAAAAAGTTTAGCCCAAGATGAAATCTGCTACTGTATTATTCGTTGGTGATATTTTTGGTGCCCCTGGAATTGAAATTTTTAAAGAACAACTTGAACTCTTAAAACAAAAATATCAATTTGATCTTGTAATTGTCCAGGCTGAAAATATCACTGGCAGAAAAGGTCTTAATAAAAAAGACTATTTATATTTAAAAAAATTAGGGGTTGATATTTTTACAGTCGGCAATCATGTCTGATCAAATCCAGAAATCAACCTAATTATTAACAACGCCGATATAGTCAGACCCTTAAATATTGCCCCCGAATATCAAGGAAATGGCTCAACGGTAATTGAAAAAAACGGCAAAACCTTCCGGATTACCTCACTTCTTGGAGTTGCTTTTAATAAACTAGTCAAGCCTTGGAATCATCAGTTTGCCGATAATTTTTTTGATGCAATCGATCAAGTTCTTGCCCAGGATAAAGCTGATTTTCATATAGTTGATTTTCATGCTGAGACTACTAGTGAAAAAAATACCTTGGCAATCTACCTTAACGGGAAAATTAATGCACTTTTAGGCACTCATACTCATGTCCAAACTGCAGATGCCCGAAAATTAGCACTGGGAACCTTATTTATCACAGATGTCGGGATGACCGGACCAGCAAATGATGCAATTGGTGTGAGTTTTCTTGATGTCTATAAAAAAATTCGCTATCAAAAAAATGCAAGATTTCGGATTTCAGCAAATAGTTGTCAATTTAATGCAGTAATTTTAGAGTTAAATCAACAATTAGAAAAGCAGAAAATTTTCCCCATTAATATTTATAAGTAAAAAATCTCGTATTAAGTCAAAACTTATTAGGAAATCAGACCAAAAAATCTAAATTTATTTAGTTAGGAAGCAATTAAATTAATAAAAAACATAAAAAAATTGGAAAATTTTTAAGTAAGTATTAGCTTTTTTATTTAATTTATGGTAAAATGTAAATTATTTTTTTGGTTAATTTCTTGATTTTTAAAGGTCAAAAACGGGGAAAAAGTGTGAAAATTTCTTAGATCATGCCCAGAAAATTGTTATTCTGATCCACAATTTGCCTTTATTGGTCGCTCAAATGTCGGAAAATCAACTCTAATTAACGCTTTAGCGAATAAAAAAATTGCTAAAACATCAACAAAACCAGGGCGGACACAGTTGCTAAATTTCTATAAAAATGAAAGTGAAAAATTATTTGTTGACCTTCCTGGTTATGGTTATGCAGCCGTATCAAAGACAAAAAAAGACCAAATTGACCGAATAATTGCGGGATATTTCCAAAAAGATCAGCCAATTTCCGCTGTTTTTTTGATTCTTGATGCCCGAGTTGGTTTTACCAATCTTGATTATATTATGATTGAATATATCATCAAACAAGGTTTCAAACTTCATATTCTAGCCAATAAAATCGATAAAACTAATCAGTCAACCCGAGCAATATTACTAAATCAATGTAAAAAATTAAAACTAAATTGCTTATTAATATCTGCAAAAAACAAGAATAATTTATCAAAATTACAGGAATTATTAGAATAATCTTAAAAAATGAAATTATTTTTATTTTTTAAGATTATTCTAATTTTAAAACAACTTTATTTCAAAAAATTAAAAATTATCCTTATTTAAGTAAAAATACCGTTAATTTTTCCTAAAAAATTTTTTTTGAAAAATTTCTTTTAAGTTTTAAAAAATATAGTATAATTACTGTATATCATTTAAAACTATCAATAAATCTAGTTATTTTTTATTTAGCCTATCTATATTTTTTTTGAAGAAACAATAGCGTTTGTTTAACGTCTATTCTTTTTTTAATATAATCTAGGAAAATTCATAAATAACAAAAATTTATAAATTTTAAACTGAAAAAAGAGGTGAAAAATGGATGATATCAATGACAAAAAATCAAAAAAAGCGATGAAAAAGTCAAAAAGACGTGCGATTATTCTTTCACTTTTAGCCTTTGGTGGCCTTAGTGTTGGTTCTTTTGGTTTTCTCCCTTTCCTTCTTAAGTCCTGAAATACACTTCAGTACAACATTGTCGATTTTAGACATATAAATCAAGATAATATCAATTACGAGATTGAGTTTGCCCTTAGTGATCTTGATTCTTTTAAACTAAATTATCAGGATTTAAATGTTGATCTTACAAAAGATAAAGAAGGAAAAGAGGTTGTAGCTACTTATACTGCCATATATGATGAATTTAGTCGTTATTGAAGAATAAATTCTAAATATAGCAATCTCAGTTTTGGGCGTCGTTACTATCTAAAAGTTTATCTTGATGATAAAAAACAGAAAAGATTTTCGGCAAAAAAAGTGATTGGCTTTGGACAAAATGTGACAAATTTTGTTGATACTCCTCCTGCTGTATCAACAATCAATTTTGAGGCCAGAACTCCTTCTACAGCTTCAGTATCAGTTAAATTTGCCGATGAGGCAGCAAATCTAGAAGGGAAAAAAGTCGCCCTTGAATATTATTATGTCCTAAAAAATCAAGCAGATGATCTTGAAAGCCAACTTGAAAATGCTAAAACCGCCCAAGAAATCCATACTTCTTATGTTGATGCCGGAATTGTTAAAGACGGAAAAGTTGAATTTGCCCTAAATAATTTACACCCCGGACTTGATTATAAGATCAGCGCAATTCGTTATGTTGATACAAATAATCGGCAAGAAATTCCCCTTTCACCGATGCAGAAAATTGCCCTTGATCCAAAAATCGATTTTGAAAAAGATAGTACCAAAAAACGTTTATTTGAAACCAAAACTGCTAAATTCAAATTAGTAACTAAATCGTTAATTGACCAAAATTTATCTTTTTCCCAAAAAAGGCTAAATATTAATTTTGATAGTTTTGAATCCACCCAGGAATTACAAAATAAAATAATTAAAATGCACTATAAAGATCTTAAAACAAGTCAGACTTATGTAGTTAGTGCAATTTATTCTGCCGATCTTGCTAGTTTTGATCTAAATAATTTAGATCCAGGTCGTACTTACCAGATCGAAAGTTTTGAACTTGAAGGTGCCCAGATCGAATTTGGTAATACTTTTATTAAAAATTTTTATACCCCAGCAGCAGTAATTGATTCAAAAATTGCAATTGGAGCTACTTTTGCTAATGTCGATCTAACAATTGCCTCAGCTGATAATCTTGAAGGGGCACAAGCACTTTTATATTTAGATGATAGCTCAATTATCCCAACAAGTGCTACATTTTTTCAGGGACAAGAAAATGGGATCTATAAAATCAGTTTTAAAGCCAAAGGTCTTGTAAATGATACAAAATATGCCCTTGATAAACTTTTATTAATTTCAAAGGTGCCAAATTCAGTTTTTAGTTTGCAAAAAGATGGATATGACTATAAAAATATTCTTTTTCTTTGAAATAAAAATTTAGAGATCAGCTCACCAAAAAGAAATTTTATTACAACAATTTCCGATCTTAAAACTTTTATTAAATTAGAGCCAAAAATTTTGGCAAGTAAAGTTGAATATACCTTTGGTTTCCTCCCTGAGTCTGCTTATTTAAATGATAAAAATCTTTATTTATATTATTATAAAAAAGATAATCCTGCTAAATTATATAAATCAAAGGTTGCTAAAGCCGAAGGTTCTGAGATCAAATTTGATCTTGAGGATTTTGAAGTATCTTCTGTTTATAAACTAGCCAAAATTGAGATTGCCGAAAAACCAGATCTAGCCGTAGCAATCCAATTTGATTTAGGAAAATCAAGTGCACAAAAATTACCTTATGATGAATTTTTCATCAAATATCGTGTCTCAGAAATTAAATTTGATCAAATAACAGAGACAAGTGCAAAAGTTGCTGTAAGTCTTGAAGGGGATTTTAAAAATTCAGTTGGTAAAACCGGGGCCAAAAATGAATTTAGTGCCAAACTCGTTTTTGGTCAACCCGGTTTTGGTAATCTTTCTAGCACAATCAAAGTCGATCTTGCCCCAACAAATCAAGCAAGCGGAACTCCAGGCCCAGAGAAAAAAGAATATATCCTTAGTGATAATAAATTAATTCTCCATTTTAATCTTGAAAATTTAGATCCAAAAACCGAATATCAAGTTGTCGATCTTGAGATTCCTGAACTTGCTGAATTTTTTAGTTCATCAGGAATTCTTGAACAAAATGCAAAATTTAGTACTAGTTATAAAAAGATTAAGATTTTTGGTTCTAATTTTGATAATATAAGTGAAACTAGCGCAATTGCAACAATTTATTTTGATCCAACTTTTAATAGTTATTTAAATAATTATAAATTCAAAGTCAAATTTAAAGACGAAAATAATAAAATAGTTTCCTATCCAAATCAAGTAGGCAATAATATAAAAGCTGTTACAGATAAAAGAGAAAAAGAAGATAAAAAAGGAAAGGAAAAGCAAGAAGAATCTAAAACCGTTCAAAGTCAAGAACTAGAAAATAAAAACCCTGAATACATTCAGGTAGTTAATAATGCAATTAAAGTTAGTCTATCAAATCTTTATCCTGGAAAAAAATACGAATTTGCCGGACTTGAGTCAGCCCCAGGCCAAGATTCAGGGCTAACAGAGCTAAATTATGAATATCTTAATAATAAATTAGAAGAAGATTCTAATAAAACTCAAGGCGAACCCCCTTATTTTTATACAATCCCCCAGATTCAATCAATTAAAAGTCAACCCCAACAAGATAGTGCAAAAATTATAATTGATTTTAATATCAAAGATCCAAATTTTGGCAAAAGACCAAATAAATCAGATAAAAATGCAATTATTTTCTTAAAAAATAATGCAAATGGGGCTGCCGCTTCTGAAAAAACTACAATAAAATTCTCTAATAATACAAATACAGCCGAATTTGATCTAAAAAATCTTGAAAAATTAAGTCATTATACAATTACAGAACTACTTCTTGATTCCCAAAGAATAAATTTTGCTCCTAAATTAAAAGATGAAAAAGCCCCTGAGCGTAATTTTTATACAGTTGCAACAACAGCAAGTGTAGTAAAAATTGTCCAGTTCGAGAAAAAACATAATAAAATCGGCCTTGAATTAACTTTTGATCCCGTCAAAGATATCTATTTAAAAAATGATCAAATCAAAGTGATGCTAAAACCAAAAAATCAAAATCAAGATGCAAAAACAATTGAGGCAACCGGAAATGTTGATGAAAAATTAGTTTTAAAACTAAATTTTGAGAATACCCAACCCGGAAGTGAATATGAAATTGAAAAGATTAGCAATCTAACCAAAGATAAAAATATTCAAACCTCAGTAGGCTTTGAAATTAAAGCTCAATCTTATGCCCCAGGAATTACATCAAGTGATAGTCAGGCAAAAATTTATTCAGCCCCTGAACTTTTTAAATTTGAGGTTCAATCAAATAAAAGCGAGCAAGTTAAAGTAAAACTTTCCTTTAAAGACGCAGAACAAATTTTGATACAAAATTCAAAACAGCTAACCTTGTTAATGAAAAATGAAAAAACAAATGCAATTATTACTGCAACAGGGACTGCTAAAAACGAAAGCGGACTAATTTCTGCCGAATTTGATTTTAAAAATCTTGATCGAAATCAAAAATATATTCTTGTATCAATTAATGATTATTCTCAAGTTGATTCAAGTATCTGGGTTAATCACGAACTTGAAAATAAAAAATCATTTAATGTAAATGTTGATAAAATCGAAGTTAAAAATCTTGTCTATTCTGATATTAAATCAGATGGGGTTAAAGCCGAGATCTATTTTGATCCAATCCGCGATGGCTATCTTGAAAATCAAGAAATCGAAGTTGAAATAATCGAAGATAAAGAACCTAAGGCTCAATTTCAAAGCGTTTCTACAGTCATTGCGCAAGAAGGGCAAACCAATCAGACTAAAAAAGTAAAAATCATCAGGCAAGGCGATGGTCGTCTTGTTGCCAGCCTTAATTTTGATCATCTAAAAGAAGGAACCGATTTTAAGATCAAAGGGCTTAAAATAATTAATAAGAATGCAATTTTTACAAATAAGGAATATCAAAATACAGGCCCAAAATTCGAGATCGTCAATGAATTTACAAGCGCGATAATCAAAGGTCAACAAAGACAAATCGGCGAAATTAACGATCAAGCAAAACAAAAAACACTTAAATTTGCCACTGATATAGTAATTTCGAATGTCGAATTTAATCCTAGTCAAACCAGGGGCGGGCATAATCAAGGCCAAGGCCAAGGTCAACAAGATCTTCAAAGATCAGCAACAATTAAAATAACCTTTTCAAATTCAAATAATGAAATTTTAAAACTAAATAATAACCAAGTTACAACTCTAACCCTAAGAAATAAAAAAACCGGTAAGGTAGTTTTAGCAAGTGCAAAAGTTCAAGAAAATTCCGGTGCAGCAAGTGCTACTTTTGAATTTAAAAATAATCTTGATAAATTTACTGAATATGAAATTAGTTCACTATCAGTTGTAAGAACTAATGGGATCTACCAAATCCCCTTTGCAAAAACAATTAAAAATGATACTTCAAAAACGCAGTTTAAAACCAAACTTAGTTCAATTAAAGTTGTTGATATCAAATATTCTGATCTAAGCCCGACAAGCGTTTTACTTACAACTTTTTTTGACTCCCTTGAAGATGGATCACTTAATAACGATTTTGAAGCCACACTCGAATATGAACTTAAAAATAAACAGAATAGTGGCGGGCAAAATAGTACAAAAACTTCAAAAGTAGCAATTGAAAATAATCAAGCAAGTTTTCAAATTGAAAATCTTGGCGAGGCCACTGGATATACAGTTAAAAATTTAGAAATTACAAAAAAACCTATAACAAGGTCTACAAGATCAAAAAGAAGCACTCCCGAAAACGAATTTAAAAACCTTAAAGTCGAATTTGATCAACAAAAAGTAGAAACTCCAATGAAAAAAGATTTCTTTACAAAATCTTTAATTTCCTCAATTACAATCAATAAGGATTTAATTAAAAATACCCAAAGTAATCCTCCTCAAAAAATTGAGATTAGTAATACTAATTTATCTGATACATCCGCTGGGATTGAAATTAAAATTAAAGACCCGAAAAAGTTTTTTGAAGCCTATTCAAATGGTAAGTCAAAACAAGGACAGGCAAGTCAAATTCATTTAATGATTAAATCCCAAAGAACCGGGGCAATTTTTCAAGCTCAGGCACAAATCTCTTATCAGGGAGAGGAAGCAACAGCGAAATTTTCCTTTGAAAATTTAGAAAAATATAGTTTGTATTCAATTGTTGATATTTTTGTAAGTGGTGTTCCAGTTGGATTTCTTAGAAATTTAACTCAGGACCAAAAGAAATTCCATACAACTGCAAAAGAAGTACTTCCAGAGTCAATATCACAGACCGAATATCGCAAACACGGAGCGGTTATCCGAATGGTTTTTGATGTAAATAAAAACTGGTTTTTAGTAAATAATAAAATTAAAATCAGTTTTAAAAAACAAGGGGATAATGGATCTGAGGATGCCCAGCTTACTGCTGAGGCAGTAGTAAAAGAAGATGGACTTGCAATTTTTGATATTCAAAAAGATCAAATTAAAAATAAAGTACCTTCTGGTACTAGATATGAAATTACCAAAATGGAATTTCTCCCTCAGACTAATACAAATCAGGCAATAATAAAACATTTCCCGCTTGCAAAATATATTGGAACCGATCAAAATCGATCTACAAGCTCGCTAAGTGCATCTCAAGACTCACCACAAGCTCCTAGCCGTAAAAAAAGGGATCTAAGTCTTTTTAGTAGTGCTCTAAATTATCAAGTAAGTGAGTTTGCAACCCAACCTAGTCCAGCACCAAGCACAAATACAAGTAATAATTTTGCGGCTGTTAGTCTAAAATTAGACCCCCTTAGTCAAGATAAGCAACAAACAAATACACTAATAAAAACTTTTGATACTGCCGCTTATGTTGTAAATATTGAAAAAGTTAATCTTTCAGGGAATAATGCTGAAATTAAAATCAAATTAAATACAACGAAATTACTTGAAAAAGTAAGCCAAAATAAAAGAAAAATAAAATTAAAATACATTGATATAACATCTGGCCAAGAAAAAACAGCCGAACTTAAAGATCAAGGGGGTCAACAACAGCCAAATTCTTCAAGTGGTGAATATACTTTTTCAGCCAGTGATCTAAAACCGCTTAATTATTATCAATTAGTCTCTGTTGTCTATGAAAATAACGGGAAATCTGAACAAGTAATTAATTTTGATGATGATAGTATAACTTTTCAAGATAAATTATTCCGAACTACCCCTGCAAGTTTTTCAGTAGTTGATATTCAAAGAACTTTATTAGATAAGGAAAACAGCGTTGTTTATGTAAAAATCCAATTAGATGAGCAATCGGCTTCATATCTTGAAGGTTATAAAGTCAAAGTTTCTTATAAAAGACAAGATAAAACAAATTCTAATACTCCAATGTCAGTAGTTGAAGGGAAAATCCAATCTGATGGAACAATACAAGTCAAACTTGAGGATATCTATGATAATACAGGACAATCCCAGCAAAAGCAACTTAGTCTAAAACAACTAGATACTCGAACAAATCCAATTGAAAAAGAAACAAATACCCTTATTAATCAAGTTAATGATCCAAAAACTTCAAGTTCAAAAACAGAAGAAAAACAGATAGGCCAAAATAAAATCTTTGAAGGATTTAAATATAAAATCGAAAAAGTTGAACTAATAGGAAAACCAGAAGTCTCAGAAAGATCAAGAAAAAGAAGGTCTACTTCAGTATCTAATTTAATCGATTTTAATAAATCGTTTAATACCCAAGCCGAATTTAAAAATCCTCAAGGCTTAATACCACAAACACCAATAAGTCAAAAACAAATAATTGAGGGAATCCCAATTAGAGTTTACGATCAAATTATTTCTACTGAGGAAAAAGATAAAACTTCAGGGATTGAGACCAAAATTTATGCTTGATTTATTTCTTCAGAAGATCTAAAAGAACAAGATCAGGACAAAAAACACTTTAAAGTACAATTATATAATAAAACTCTAAACAAATTAGAAATAATTTCCCAGCTGCAAAAATCGAAAAGCTAGATGAAAAACAAGGTCAGTCGCATTTATATGTAATTAGTTTTGAAACTAATTTAAATAAAGCTTCTTTATATGAAATTCAAGCTTATTTTTATAAAGGTGAAAAAATTGATATTTCTGATTATAAAACTGAAAGAATGGATAAAACGGAATTTACTACCCCGGCAAAAAAAGCTTGACTTACTAATTTTTCACAAATCGGAGCCTATGAAGATGAAGCAGCTACTGTTTATTTCCAATTTGATGAAAAAGATGAATATCTTTGGCGAAATAAACATAAAATCGAGGTTGAAATCCAAGAAGTTAAAGGGACAAATCCTGATTTGGCCCAACAACAACAACAACAACAACAACAACAACAACAACAACAACAACAACAACAACCCCAAACCACAAAATTTGTCTTTGTCCCTGAAGGTCCAATTTCAAAAGTTCGAATTTCAAAAGAAACTCTAGCCAATCAAAATTCATCTTTAAATCTTAGTGCAAATACTGCCTATAAAATCACAAAATTTACAATAAAAGATGTTGAAGTAAGCCTAAGCACTCACGGGTTACAAAAACCCCTAAGTGATAAAAATCAGGATCTAAAAATTGATACAATTGACATACAAAATCAAGCTAGTCCTTCTTTTTTAGGTACAGGGGGTCAAGAGGTTAAAAAGGTAGATTCAGCCGAAGTTGTAAGATTTAATATCAATAACAAAGCACCTTTCTTTGAAACAAGAGCAAAATTTAATTATCTTGAAGATGTAAATTGATCTCAGGATGAAAATGAAGATGCCGATGGTCGTTCAGGAACAATTAAATTTTCATTTAATGATAGATTTTTACAAATCCCAAAGGAATATGGAACAATTACCGTTGTAAAATCTTCAGAGGCAAACTCTAATGGAAAAGAAATTTCATTTACTTCTAAGGAAAAATTCCAGCCGGTAAATAAAAAGGGAGTAATTGAATTTCGTCTTGAACATCTTGATAGATTTGAGACCTATGAAATTAAAAAACTTGAAATTGGTGGGGTTGAGATCCCTGATTTGAATACACAAGTGAGAACAAGACGTAAAAGATCACTTAGCCAAACAAAAAGCGAGTTTACCCCTATAATCCAGAAAATTTTTGTTGCCGATGTTAAACAAGTTAATGTAAGAACAGGAAGTTCATCGAGTCATAGTAGTAGTAGTAGTAGTAGTAGTAGTAGTAGTTCAGGTCCAGAAGAAGGTGAAGAAGTAAAAGGGTATGTAAATCTTTATTTTGATAAGAATGATGCCTGGATTAATAGCTCGAAAATCGATGTCAAAATAAAAGAGGTTGATAACCAAGTCTCAGGTTCACAAGTATTAGTTGAAAAAACTAACCTTCAGGTCAGCTCAGATAATACAAACAAAGCAACACCTTATGTCTTAAAGATTAATCTTGATACAACAAAAGAAAAAAGCGCCCAGAGGAAACTAAAACCGGGTCAAAAAATCGAATTCGAACTTGAAATTAAAGAAAATAACAAGCTTAAATCTCTAGTAAGTAAAAAGAAAAATATCAAAGTTAAGGTTGACTTCCCTAAAAACCAATATAATCTAGCCAATACACCTAAATTAGAAAAACAGGTAAGAATTCCGCCAGTAGTCAAAGTAATAAAAGTAACTGCTAGTTCTGATACAGATGCTGAACTCGAAGTCGAACTTGTAGGAAATAAAAATGCATTTAAAGATCTAGAAAAAACCCCAATTGTTATAACAATAGAACCAGACCCTGATAAAGAAGCAAAAAGCTTTCTTCCTTTTGAGACAAAAAAAATATCAAAGGTTGGCCAATTAGAAAGTTCAACTGGAAATACAATTAAGGTCAAATATCAATTTAATGGACTAATTCCATTCCTTAAATACAAGATTGATAAAATAAAATGAGGGGTTTATGATATTCCTTTCGGAAATAATAAGCGGATCAACTTTAGTAAGCAAATGCAAACAACACAACCCTCCAATATCCAGCAAAAGGAAAAAGAATTCCAAATGCCTTTTGATAAACTACCTCAGGATAAAATTAAATTAACACAGCAACCCTGAGCCGGGCTTTGACAAAACGAGCAGGACACAGATAATTACAATGAAGAAAATATTGATATCGACTTGGATCCAGTATATATGTGAGCGTTAAATAAAAGTGGCGACCAAAACAAAATGCAACAAAATTTAATGATCACACTTGAGTCAGCCGATCAGTATGAAAAAGATAAAAAAGTTACCCTACCGTTTGCTTTAAAATTTGACAGGTCCAAAAAAACGTTAACGGCTTCGCTTACAAATAAAAAAGTAACGGATCTAGGAGAATGATCCAAAAAGAACAGATGAAAGCAACTAAGAGCATCAACTAAATATGTTATAACAAAAATTGAATCAAATAATGGCCCTTCCCTAAATTTAGAAAATAACGATAGTAATAAATTAACTTTTACAACCCAAATTGAAGAACCAGATCTTCATACAATTAGAATGACAGATTTTTCAAATCCCGAAGGGCGTAATGATACCTGAGAGCAATCACTAATATTAAAATTTTATGACCCGTGAAAAGTACTAGATGAAACAAAACTAGAACAATGAAACTTTGCTCTATATAATAATAATAATAATAATAATAATAATAAACTAGTCAAAAAATATCTCAAAACGCTCGACAGTCCACAATCAACAGAAAAATGAAGGATCGATAGAGTTGCCGAAGTAACTAATAATGAATACATACCCTATATAAACCCCCATGAAACAATTAACCAAAACGTTGAACACCAAAACAAAATAGAGCAAACCAAAGTATTAGGAAATAATAATAAAAATGTATACATAACAGAGTCAGAAGACATAAACCGCTTATTAAAGGAGATGGGCGGAATGAACAAAATCCCCTATTACTATCAGTTGAAATCTAAAAAATCCAATCAGGTTTTTTCCTCTAACAATAGTGGCCCCCAAACAACATCAGTTACTCCGAAATCCCCAATCCTCGACCCGTCACCCTATCGTTACTTTAAATGAACCCTTAAAGGAGATGGTAGCTGAATTGAAAATGAATCTATTAGTCTAGAGTTAAGAGCATATTATTTCCGGAAACCCGATAGAAGCTCACCATCAACACCAACAAGCTGATATGATCATCAAACGGAAAATCAAAGCGCCAGTCAGTCCCAACAACAAACCAACCCCGTGACGGAAGAAGAAAGAATCACTATGCCCTCAGCAGAGAGTAACGAAAAAGATAAACGCAAGGACTCCAGATTCCCAATAAGAGTCTACAGTAATGGAACATTAATAAAAATTGAGAACTGAAAACAAAAAACCAACGTAGCATTTATAAGAGAAACCAGTTCCGAGATTGTATCAGGAGTGGGGATCAAAATAAAAGCAAAACTCTATGATCCACGCAAGGTAAGAAAAAACCAAAATAAAGTTAAAGCGGATTTTATCAGGGATAAATTCGAAGAAAACATCAGTAAAAGTATAGCGGACCAAAGTAACTATAATCAAGCCGTCCAAAGTCTTGGACCCGAATCAAACAAATCAAATGTTAGTTTAACATTAAGTTGATCAGGCTACAAAATTAATAACGAATTTTCCTCGTTACTCACAGACCCAAATAAAAAATGAAGTGAACTAGTAAATAAAATTGAAAAGAAAGTAAAATGAACCAAAAACGAGGAAAAGAGTAAAACCAAGGTAAACTGAGCAAGGCAATGGGAAACAAAACAGAGAACTACAAAAAAGCGCAAATCAAATCCAAACGAGGTCGAATTAGGATGATTCATAACATACAAGCAACCCCAAAACCACAGGGATAACTCAAAAAGCCACCGATATAGAATCGGTTTTCAAACAACAGAAGCAATCAAAAACTACTACCAAAATCAAATCCTTACACCCTGAAACGAACCCAAGGTTTTCCTTACAGGGGCTACATATCCCCAAGTAGATAAAACAGATCCATTCTGAGGAAATATATTTACTAACCAAGCTCGAGGGTTATCTAGATCAAACACGTTTAGTTCCAAATTAGATAGACTCACCGGAATAAACTGAGATAATACAATATTCATAGGCCCATCATCTAGAGTTAAAAAAACCAGCGCAAACGGTCAAGAACCAGAGGTAGATAGAAATATACAACTCCAAACCAGCCAAAAGCAAAAGCAAATGAGCCAAAAACCCTTTGGTATTTATGATGTCCAATACGACCAAAATTCAAAGACAATGACCGTTGGTTTATATACAAAAACCAACCAAGGCCAACAAGTTAAATTCGTCCAAGAAGTAATGCCTTCTGTCATGTATGGTTGATTTATAAATAACCAAGGTGATATGTATCTAATACGAAATGAAATCGGCTTACCAATAATATTATGGCGAGATGCTGACTTTTCCCAGCAATTAACCAACGGAAAAATAACAATCAAACTTAAGTTACAAAGTTCGTCAACCGACCCTTTACATAGCCCAAAACCAGGCGAGCAACTCAAATTCCTCGGAATCCTAGTCTTTCCACACCTACCACCTAACCCAAACCAAAACCCCTGACTACGACAGAAAACGCACACCAAATATACAAAAGACAAATACTATAAAGAGATCAACAACCACAAATACATACTACCAATGTATAACGATAACAGCATGACAGTTGACGCGGAAACACCATATGTCATAACCTGGGTCCGAAGAGAAGACATATGAAAAGTAATAACAGTATAACCTAAAGCCAAAGCATAATTAAAAACCAAAAAATAGGGTTTAGCAACACGATTTTTTGGACGGGTATATCTCAATAGTAAATTAACTTGAAAGGAAGAAAATGGCAAAGAAAAACGAAGTAAGAAATGATAAAAAACTAAATTCATATCTAAATAAGAAATTACTAGCTGCATCTGGATTTATAACCGGATCAATTATAGCTCTATCCCCTTATCTTGCAAAATTACTAAGTCCAAAAACTATTTATGTCACTGAATTTGTTGGTAATAATATTCAGGCAGCAACAGGTGAATTTAGTTTTAAACTTCAAGGAAAAAATCAGGCTGATACATCTTGGGCTAAAAATGCTGATCTTGAACTTGTCTATATTAATCAAAAATCAAAATATCAGGTAAAATCAAAAATAGTCTATAATCAAGAATTAGATAATTTTTCGACTTATATTGATAGTCTCTTACCCGGTTCGATTTATCAAGTTCAACTTGTAAGCCCGAATAATCCGCGTTATTATTTTAGTTTTCTAAAAACTTCCCAGTTTTTCTCAACGAAAAATCAAGTTGAAAAATTTAGTTATTATGATCTTGATAATACAACAATTTTAGATCTTGACCTTGAAGATAGTCAAAATCTTTTAGAAGAAGCGAATTTAATCCTTTATTATAAACAAGTAGGAACAAATAAGATTTTAACAGCTAATGGACAAATCAAAGGGGATAAAAGAAAAAACGCCTTATTTAGTTTTAATAATCTTGTCCGCGGTCAAAACTATGAAATTGTTGATCTAAAATATTATTTTGATAATCCAAATTCGCTTTTTGATCTTGAAATCTCGCCTTTAGCCAATCGGTTTTTTAGACCAAGTCCGATTTCAGGGAAAATTGAAAGTTTAAGCCAAAAAGCTTATGGACTTAATTCCGCCCTTGTTGAGATTAGTTTAGTTCTTGATTCAAAAAAAGTAAAACTTAATAATAATGAAAAAATAAATCTTGAATATTATTGAAAAGATGAGAGTGATAATTACCAATTTGGACTTGCAAATGATGTTGATCTAATCATTCAAGGATCAAAAGTTTATGCCAATCTTGATCTAAGCGATATTCCTGGTGGGGCTAAATTCTGAATTTCAAGAATCTGGAATAATTCTGGTAGTCTTTCCTTTCGTGTTGATAAAAAACTCTGGTTTATTTCTTCCCCTGAGGTTGCCCGAATTAAAACTTTTGTTGATGGCAATAATACTTCTAGTTTTGATGTTAAATTCAACGATCAAAGTCTTTTACTTAATGGAAAAGATATAAAAATTAATTTTTTTGCCGATGATAAACCCTCTAAGATGCTTTCAACAGTTGGTCAGGTTATCGGGAATAAAATGCTTTCATTTGCCAAAAATCTTGAAAAAGAAAAACATTTTACAATTGCTTCCTTTGAGATTTTAGGTAATATTACTAATTTTGACCAAGAAAGTAGTCAACAACCAACAAGTACAATCTTTTTTTCAAAAAATTTCGATCCAAAAGAAAAAAAATTTTTTACCCATGCAACTAGTGCCCAAATTGAGGGAATTACAATTGATAAAATCAGTGAAGATTCAAGTCGAATTAGCGTTGTTCTAGATTCAGCTGATGATTTTATCAAAGATAAAATTGCAACTTTATATTTTAAAGTTGCCGGATCAACTAATCTAATTAAATCCGAGGCCCGTGCTTTTAATATCTCAGGAAATAAACTTGTACTTGCCTGAGATCTAATTAATTTAGAACCAGGAACTAATTATTTTATTGACTCAATTGGGATTGCTGATAATAATCAAGAATTTGTTAATAAATTATATCTAAATTTTGGGCCTAATATTTATGCTGACCAACTAAATTGGACAACTCGTCCGGCAATATCTTCAATTACTTATATTAAAAAATCTGAGACTGAAATTGCCTTAAATATTGCAATTAAAAACGCCCTTGAACCTTTAAAATCAGCAACAATTAAATATAAAGAATTAAAACCAGGGGGCACTACAAAAACAATTAAGGCCCAAATTGAGTCAAATACGGTTATTTCCTCGCTTTTAATTGAAAATCTTGAAAAAGGACTTGACTATCAAATTGAAGCAATCGAGATTGATAATTATAAATCTTCAAAAGGTTCAAATGATATTCTTCCAGTTTCAAAAACAATTAGTCAGGCCCAAAGAATTTTTGGAGTTCATGCTCCTTTAGTTATAAAATCAATTAACAACCTGCAAGAAGAACAAACAAGTGCCAAACTTAAAGTTGATTTTACCCCTGAAACTTATAAGGCAATTGGAAATAATGAGGTAAAACTTTATTATTCCCTTGCAGGATCATCAAAATTATTATCAACTACTACAAAAATTGGACAAAATTCACAAGGCGCAAAAGATAATAATCAAAATACTTTAGAATTTAGTCTTTCAAATTTAGAGATTGGATCAAAATATAATATTAATTCGATTGTTTTAGCCCGCAAAATTCTTGGTCTTAATGGCGAGGAAGAGATAATTGAAAGGAATATGCTTTTTGGTGATTTTACAAATAAATTTGATGCTAAGCAACAATATTTTTATACCAAAAGCGCAATTATTGAAGTCGGTTATGATAATTCTTATGAACAAAGGGTGATCGCAACCTTTATTCTTGCTGATGCCAAAGGCGAATATAATGGAAAAACTGCCAAACTTAAATATACCTTAGTTGAAAAAAACGGTGATAGACAAAAAGCAAGTTCAGCCCAAGCAAAACAAGGGGAGATCACCGCCCCAATTGTTGGTGCTAGAATTAGATTTGATATTACCGATCTTTATAAACAAGGAATTTATGAAATAAATGAAAATTCTTTAGAAATTCTTGATACACCTTCTGCTAGCCCAAAAAGGGCAAAAAGATCGCTTTCTTTAACTAGCCCAAATCAAGTCTCAACCTTCCAGACAAGTCAGACTCAAGCCAAAACAATCCCTTTTAAAGCAAAATTACTTGCTACAAATGAGAAAAAACAGTTTTCTACAATCCCAAAAACAGCTAATATAACAAGTCTTAATCTGACAAAAAGAACAAAAAATGAAGCAGAATTCGAAATTGAATTCGGCCGTGATTTTCTTAGAACAAATAACAAAGACAGTCAAAATACAGAAAAACTTGATGATTTCTTAGATAGTCAAAAACTAAAAGTTAGATATAAAAAATTCGGCGGTGAAAGTCAAGAACAAATCGTTCAAGCAGAGACAAATATAGTATCCCAAAAAACTAATTTTAAACTTAAAAATCTTGAAAATGGACAACAATATATCATTTTAGGTTTTGAACAAGTAAAACAAGACGATCCAAAGCATCCAAAAGTTAATATTTATCTTGATGATCTTGATTTTTATAAAGATCAAATAATTGCTACTTCAGCGGTTATTAAAAAATTAGAAATTGATACTTCAGTTGAGCGTCAAGCCAAGGTTCATCTTGAACTAAAAGATGGCGGAAGGTATACCGCCGGGAAAAAAGTCACACTTGAAATTGAAAAGATCGGCGAAAATGGGCAAGTTCAAAATTCAAATGGATCAAATTCAAACCTAAGACTTGAGCAAGTCTCCCTTAATGGAATTTATAATTTTACTTTTATCAATCTTGATAAGCTTGCAAAATATAAAATTAAATCAGTAAAATTTGAAAAACAAGCAAATCAGCCAAAAGTAAGAAAAGCCCGTTCACTTTTAGCTAGCCAGAATCCTTTTAGATCAAATATATCCGAATTTAATGCCGTTTTTGTCAATGTCCAAGCTGAGCAAGTCCAAGAAGAAGAAATTGAACTTTTTGAAGTCGAAAGTAAAAATCTTGAGCCAAAAAAAACATTTATTACAAGCGCCCAGACTGCCAAAATCAATAAAATCGAATATGAATCAATAACAACAAATAGTCTAACTATTAAATTAACTTTTGATAATTTAGATGATTATTTAGGCCAAAAAGATATTGAATTAACTTATAATAATTTATCAACAAAATCTTCAGTTTCAATACAAGAAGCCAAAGTTGATGTCAATAATAAAACAATTAGTTTTTCCCTTAACAATTTAAATCCCGGGGATAAATACGAAATTGAGTCTTTAAAACTAAAAAATGAAACAGTTTCAGTTCGAAACCAACAAAATCTTAAGAAAAATGAATTTAAATTCGAATTTGATAAATCCCCGAATACCCAAGCAGGATTTGAAAAACAATTTTTCTCACCTACCCCTAATCTTGCCGAGATTAGCCCAGAGTCTACTTCAGAGACTTCAGCAAGAATTACAATTAAATTAAATGATAAAGGGGCAAATTGAAATTCAAAATATCTTCAAATTAAACTAGAAGGCGAAAACGGAGCCCAGCTTCCTAATTCTAACCAAAATAAGGTTTATACCGCCCAGATTATAAACGGACTTGCTATTTTTGAAATTAACGGGCTCCAAAAAGCCGCTAGTTATAAAATTACTGAAGCAAAAGTAGCAGAACAACCCCAAGAGCAAATAACTGCAAGTAATGCAAGTGGTAATGAAATTGAAGGGTTTTCTAGTCATCAAAAGTCCCAAACCAAAATCATCAAAAACTTTGAACTTGAAGCTGAATCGGCAACAATTGTTGATATAGCTTATCAATCAGATAATAATTCAGCGGATATTCAAATTAAATTCGATAAAAAAGAAACTTTCCTGACAAAGGAAAAACATGGTAAGAAACGCAAATTAAGATTTACATTTAAACATTCAATTACCGGAAAGCAAGTAAGTATTGAAAAAGAATTTACTACAGGTTCTAGTCAAAATACAAATCCACAACTAGATCTTAGATTAGATGCTTCTTCCCAACTTGAGGCCGGGGCATTATATCTGCTTGTCAAAATTGAAGATGTAAGTGATGGACAAGGGCCTAAAAAACTAAGAATTTTTAAATTCGATGATGAAGATGCTGGATCTAAAAAGAAAAAAGAGGAAAATCCCCCTAAGGTACTTTCAAAATTATATTTTGCAACCAAGCCCGAAGTGATTTCTTATTCAATTACTAAAAAAGACGAGACAACTTATATTGCTAACTTTGATATTGTCGATCCCCTTGCTGGAAGAGGAATTGAAGCCGGTGGATTTGAAGACAGAGATATAAAAATTAGACTTAAGAAAATATTAGCTGGCGATGGAACAAATAATCCCCAGAGTCGTGATCTTGAATTTTCAGCAAAAGCCAATAATTCCAAAATTAGTTTTGAATTTAGTGATCTTGAAAAAAATGCAACTTATAAGTTAGAATCACTTACCTGAGCTGATTCTGAAAGTCAGCAAAATGGTTCACAAACAAACAAAGTCGATCCAACTGTAAAAAATCAAAATTCTACTAGCCAAAATAACCCTAATTTTTCTGATTTTGCAATCAAAGAAATTGATACAAAAACCCATTCAAAAATTGAAGGCGAGATCACCAATAACGGGAAAATCGCCTTTGGGTCAAATTTTATAATTTATCCTGAAAGTGCTAAAATTATAAAAATTGAAAAAGATGATAAAAAAAATGATCAGGCAACAATTACGCTAACCTTTGATGCAAAAGATCAATATCTAAAACATAATGATTATAAAAATAAATTAAAACTTGTCTATTATCAAGTCGGTGATTCTCAAGAAAAAGAGGTTGAATTAAGCCAGGATAGTCAAAGCTCAAATGAAATTAAATTTAAAGCTGAGCTTAGATCGCTTCAAGGCGGAAATGGCTTTCATATTGTTGGGCTCAAAAATGAACTAAATTCTGCAAGAAGATTAAGAAGATCAACTACGACTTCAGGGATTCAAAAAATTAATTTCTACTTTGATGGTGCTAAAGTCAAAAATGATGCCCGCCAGTTTGCAACTCTTCCAATTATTAATTCAATTCAGCAGTTTCGTAATGGGCTAAATCCAAATCAATATGATTTTATTTTTAGTCTTAAAGATGGTGGGGAAGTATTTAAAAATAAAACTTCTTTAAAAGCTAAAATTCAATATAAAAAAGTTGTCGGTGGGAAAAACGCTAAGGCAACTATTGAAGAAGTTGAAGCTGAAATTAAAAAATTAGCCCAAAGACCTCAAAGTACAAGTTCTTCAGCTAAATCCGATCAAAGTAGTCTTGAAAATTCAACTACTTTTAAATTTACCCTTAAAGATCTTGATCTTTTTGCCCAGTATTATATTGAAAAAATCGCCTATGACCAAACTAATGTTGACAGTGTAATTCAAAAAGAAGAAGCTCAACAGATAAATTCAGATACATCAGGATTTTTCCGCTTTAGTCAACAAGCTAATCCAAAAAGAGCATTTATTACTTTCCCGGATAAAGTTGAAGTTGATAAAATCGAGATCAAACCCGATTTTAAGAAAGATTCAGCCAAAGTTGTACTTGAATTTGCTAAGAAATACCAAGGATTTTTAGAGGTTTATAATAAAATGGCAATGTCTATAAAAATCCAAAAGGTCTTTTTGAAGAAGTCCAAATTGATAAAAACAATATAACTGCAACCCTTCAAAAACAAAATGGGCAGAACCCAAAAGTTGAAGTTGAAATCAAAAACATTTCTCAGCCAGGAAAATATATAATCGATCATATTAAATTCCTTGATGAAAAAACTAAAACTATCAAAGCAATTTCCCATCTTGAGCTTCCTCCTGTAAGCATTAAAGAATCAATTACAATTTCGCAGCGATCATTTTATACAAACTCCCAAGTTGTATCAATTAGAAAAAAATATATCGGGGAAACTACTGCAACAATTGAAATTGTAATTGACGATCCTTATGGATCTTATATCGGGAAAAAAGTAAAAGGAAGTTTTAAGCTTGAAAATAGTCAAGTAAGTTCTTCAAATTCTGAGACTAGTGCAAGTGCTGAAATTGTCGGGGATGAGATTGGAAAAACTTCAAAAGCAGTTTTCCTTTTAAAAGGACTTGCTAAAGCAAGTGATTATACAATTAATAAAATCGAATTTGAAAAAGAAGATCAAGGAAATCAAAGTCAGCTAAAAACCCCCCAAAACATCGAATTTAATGATATAAAGGTTCTTGAAACTGCCAAAGCAAGTCAATTAAGTAGTCAACCTAGTTCGGCTCAAGAAGTTAAAAAATTCAAAACCGATTTTTTATCGGCAAACGCCCTTGGGGTGATCTATCAACCTGATCGATCAAATTCTAGTCCAACCCCATGGAATAAAGCAAAAGTTAGAGTCTTTTTTGGTTCAGAAGATAAACCTCTAAAAGACAAACAAACAAAACTAAAACTTGTCTACCAATCATCAAAATACGGAATATCAACAACAGGGCAGAAAGAAGTTGAGGCTCAAATTTTTAGTGCCGATCAGTTTAGAACTGAACAGCAAAGCTGGAAGAATAATCTCCCAGATCAGGCTAATTTCTATTATGAATTTGACCTTGAAGGACTTGATCCAGGGGCAAAGTATCAAGTAATCGGGCTTTTAGATCCCCAACAAAAAATTAGAATAAATGTACCTAATGAAAATGGGATTACTACTTCACTTTTTTCTTCTTCAAGCCCACAAAATACTCCTTCATTTAATTTTAACACGGCCCCTTTAATTACCAAACTAGCTTATGTAGCCCGCGAGAATTCAATAAAGTTAATTTTTGATGTTGAAAACTCACAAAAATTAACTTTTGAAAATTCAAAAATGGAAATAAAATATAAAAAATTAAAAAATAAATATCAAGAATATGGCTGGCAAAACCCTAGTGATCCTATTGATAAAATGGCTAAGACTTCTTCTGAACTCCAAGTTAGTGCAAAAGAGGTAAAAAACGAACAAATACTAATAACAAAGTCAAAAAATGATGATTCAACCCTAACTCGTCTTGAAGTTGAACTTACAGGCCTTGATAAAGGAAGTTGGTATTTAATTGATAGTGTTAAACTAAAAAATGTAAATGGCCAACAAGGTGATTTTGACTTATTTATTGATAAGGCTGACTGGGAAAAAGATAGTAATAAATTAAAAACCGATACAGCCGAAAAATGGCCAACAATTATTAATACATCAATTGAGTCAGCCTCAATTGAGAATGTAAAAACTTCAACAACAGATCAAATGGCTGTAACAAAAAATAGTAGGCAAGAAAACCAAAATAGAAAGGCCGAGCTCAGACAAGGTTGATTTGAAGTTGAATTTGCCAAAAAAGATCTAGGATTTTTAAAAGATAAATATAAAATTCAACTTGAGCTTGAATCAGTTGATAAGGATGTTTTTTATACAAATACAGTCGAAATTAAAGATAGTAAAAGTAGTAGTACAATCAAAGTCCAACTGGAAGCTAAAAATTTAACTCCTGGGGATAGATATACAATCAAGAATTATATTTTTACTTTAAAACCAGAAATGGCCGACAAATTTGCCGTTAGCCTGCCGCAGAATTTAAGGGCAAAACCAAAAAGAACTAATTATAACCTTTTAACCGAAAATGCAATCAAATCAATTAAATATGAAGCAATCCGTGAAGGTCAGACAAATGTTTTTGTTGAACTTTTTAATAACAACGGTCTTCTTGATGGAAAACGACTTACCCTTAGTTCAGAAATAGATGAAAACTTTGGTAATAAATATATCCCTGAATCTTGAAAACTAAAAAACAAAGAAGCAATGAGAACAACATCTAGAAATAAGGTAGGGGAAAGAAAAGATGGTAAGAAAAATAATACAATAAATTTTCAAGTAAAATCTACAATTAAAAAAGGTAAAGAATATATAATTAAAAGAATTAATAATGGTGGTAGACAATTAACTTTTGATGATCCAATAAAAGATGAAAGTGCAATCCAAAGACGTTTTTATTCAAGAGCAGATAAAGCAAATCTTACTTCATCGACAATTACAAATGTAACAACTAATTCTGCAGATATTGAACTTACATTTGCCGAAGATGATGCTTTTTTAAAAGGGGAGACAATCACCTTATATCTTGAAAATTCAGAATCAGGACAACAAGTAAAATCAATAGGCTCAACAACATTTATTTCAGCCCCATCAAATGGCCAAAAAGAACTAAAAGCAACATTCAAGTTTGATAATACTCTTAGACCTGGAATTTGGTATACAATAAAAGCACTTACATCCAAAACAGTAAATTTAACAGTTGATAAAAATACCCACAAAGGTGAAGTTGATTTAGTCAAGGGGTGGAAAAGAAATCAAACCAGACGTAAAAAAAGATCGACAAGTCAAAAAACCGTCGATCTTGAATTTATTACCGAGCCTTTAATTACAAAGGTAACTACAGATCCTGAGGATGATACAGCAACAGTTACATTAGAGGGCTGAACTGATGATCTTACAAAAGCAGGTTTTGATACAGAACTCCAAGTAAAAAAAGAAGGGGAAAGTCAAAGTTATACAAGGACGATCGAATGACAGCAACAAGAAGGGAAGAAAAACAAATTCAAGGCTCAGGAAAAGGACCTTATTAAATTTACAAAGTACACAGATATAAATTTAATTCTAAAAAAAAGTAGCCAGGCACAAAAAATTAAATCACTACAGAATAACCTTAAAGTAGAATTCGATAATTTAATAATTAATGGGGGTCGTAAAAACGAAAGAGAGTTTCGGACAACAGCTAAATATTTAAACCTAAGTAGATCTAATCCGGTTAAAATAACTCCAGTATCCCCAACCCAAGTAATAATTGAGGTTACAATGGGTGTTCAAGATGCAAAATCATTACAAGGGATCCCAATGATCTTAAAATATAAAAAAGTAGGACCAAAATACAATCTTGCTTATAACGAGCAAGAGCTTGAATCTGAACCGGTTGGTGTTAACCTAGCAAATTCAAAGCTAACCTTTGCTCTTTCAAATCTTGAATCCGGAAGTATATATAAAATAGTTAAAATTTTACCCAAAAACAGGCAAGACATTCCAAACCACCAATTAGACGAACAAAAAGAGCTTAAGTTAAATGAAACGATGTTAAAAAATATCAAAGATATAACCCTGGAGGGCATAGACCAAAACACAAAACACGGCCGCAGCGTCGAAATACTATTTGCCCCTCAAAATATACGCCCACAGTTAATAAGAGGGTGAACGATACCAATTTCATATAAGGTTTACAGAGGTGAAAAAGTCAAAGTCCAGTTTAATCCAGAAGCAGTAACGACAATAGGACCGAAATGATTACAAAACAACCTCAAGGTAAAGATAAACGGAACGGAAATAAATGGAAAAGCGGTGCTAAAAGAATGAAATTGAAACCCCGAACTCCAAATAGCCTCGGCTGACCTCCAGCCATATACCCTAAAAACCCTAATCGGAGCCAGCATAACCGTAGAGATCAAAAACCCCGAAAAATTTAACTCCAACCCAATGACCGTGGATGGGTCCTTTCAATCCTCCCAACAACAACTGCAAACCCAACAATCCCAAATACCAGGTTCAAGTATTTCCTTTCAGTCTTCTACCACAATTGCAACAGTAACACCAATGCATATTGATTATATAATGCCAGGACTAATGGGATTTACCTATGCAGTATATGATCCTTTAGATCAGATAATGCCGACTGGATCCGAATGAAATCCATATGGAGAGTTCGCAGACCTAACCCCATATAGGGATCAAGATTGACTTGAGGTGCTCTGGGATAAAACAGAACAAGAACCCAAAGAACAACAAGCCAAGGGTAAAGAGTGGGATCAAAGACTACCAAATCTTGCAGGTAAGATCGAAGAAATTCAAATAACAGGCCCACCCGTAGCGATTAGAACAAGCCGTAAACAGAAAGAGCCAACCCCAGAAAAAGATAAAAAAATAAGATACGTAACCCTATATTGAAATATTAACGTCGACCAAGGCAAATATAGGCTTCCCACAAGTCTGATGGGTAAAAAAATCGCCTTCAAACCAAATTCAATATCTAAACTCCCTATCAGGCTAAGGATTAAACAAAAGTCAGAAAACACTATCGCAAGTGCAATATCGATCAATGCAGAAAACCCCACACCAAACCTCCCAGGCTTTGTAATGCCCCAAACGCATCACGCAAACCCCCATGATGCGATATCACTACCCACAAATGGAGTAGAATGAAACAACAAGTGGAGAGAAGAAGAAGCAAAACTAATCCCGGAGTCCTGGGTAATAAACCGAACCAAAATAAACGAAGAGCTCTTCTGATCAGCACCGGGGTTCGAGTTTGCCTTTAAGGACGAGCTAAGAAACGATACCTGATACCTAAATGCTAAAAACCCAACCAAAACAACCTCAGGTTATATGTTCGATTACCATGGAGAATCTCTTGTAACAACGACAAGAAAAATAGCAGCAATTTATATCAATGGAAAAGCAAAAAATAAGCTCAAGGTAGGCAAGAGTGAATTAATAAACGACGGCAGAACTCGCGGCCCCAAGATTAAGTGAACAGGGGTAAAAAACGAACGATGACCAGTAGCACTCCTAGTCAAAGAAGGGAGCAACTATCTACCATTCCTATATAGTCCAGACAATTATTACCAAGTCTTTAACCCAGTCAATCCCCCAGAACTATCGGATTACTACGACGATGATGGAGACGAGTAAGTAGGACGAGAAGCAGGTGCCAATCATTAGGGAATGCGTTCTCAGCACAAGAAAACATAAAAAGCGATCAATAAAAAACAAAATAAGTAAACAAAAACAAAGTCGGAACACTCACTAGGAGATAACAACCAAGTATCAGTACAAAGACCAATAACGGGTGGCAATTTCATAACCCAGGGAACAACGAAAAAAAAAAAAAAAAAAAAAACCAATAGTGCACCCAAAATCACCGAAAAACAAGCTCAAAATAATCCACAGAACGCAATTGCTTCCAGCACAATTTGCAAATATCAAATTAAGCTTGTTTTAACTATATAGTAAATCTAGTAAACGAAATAACCTAATCAAAAAACTAGCTAGAAATAGTTTTTTGGATTTGATAGGTGATTAATAATAGTTTTAGTCTTTTAGAAAAACTTTTTTTGTTTTTTAATTTATCTATGGTATAATGCCAACATACATATCTAAGTTATTTTAATTTAAGTCGCAGGTGGATCATAAAAATTTAACGTTTTTTTATTGATTGATTTTGTCTTTTTAGCCCTCGAGTGTTCTTTCTTCCTACGATAAGTACAGAATTAAAAACAAAAAGCGAGAAACACAGGTGGACAAAAAATACCATAGGTAAAAATAATACTAATTCCGAAAAACTAGCTAGAACTAGTTTTTTGGTTTTGATAGGTAGTTAATTTCTTTTTTAGAAAAAATTTTTTTTGGTTTTTAATTTATCTATGGTATAATGCCAGCATACATAGCCAAGTTATTTTAAGTCGGGGGTGGATCATGAAAATTTGACGTTTCTTTTATTGATTGATTGTGTCTTTTTTGCCCTTGGGTGTTCTTTCTTGCTACGATAAGACAGAGATTACAACCAAGAAGCAAGAAAACCAACCTCAAAACCAACCTCAAAACCAACCTCAAAACCAACCTCGCAAAGATGGGGATAATTTAACTTTACCAAGCACAAAAAAAGAAAACCCTGAATCCGAAAAAAATAAGGCAGATGAGAATCTCGATTTTTCAAAAAAACCTTTTAATCACGAAGGGGATCTAGAAAATCCTTTAAATAATCCGATGCTAAGGGGCGCGGATTTACTTGATGCTGCTCCAAAAAGTCCAGAATCTGATAATTCTGGTAAGTCAAAAGACACAATTGCAGTTGATAATTTAATTGAAAATCCTAGTAATAATACTTCATTAGGAGAAAAACTTGATTTTTCAGGTCTTAATTCATTACTAGGCGGGCAGGATTCGTTAATTAATCTCCAAGATGAAGAGGAATTTCGCAAAATTAACCAAAAATCACAAAATGAATTTAAGGTTGAGGAATTAAGTAGTCCTGATCAAAAAGTTGTTCAAAAAGTTGGTTTTGATTCTAGTTTTGGTAATTTTCCAAGTATTTACCAATCTTTTTATCTTGGATCCCCTGAGGGAATCAAACAAGAAAACGAAAATATGTTTTTAGGTCAAAAAAACGAAGATCTAAATATTTACTTATTTGATAAAATCAAAAAAGAGAATGTAACAAATAACGATTTAGCAAAAATTGCTTATCATAGTTATTATAATGAAGATTTTCGCCAGCGTTATTTCCCACTAAATTATATCGGCTTTAAATCACTTGATTATACAGATCAAAAATATCAACAAACTTTTCAACGTAATATTCGTTTTTCCCCAGGAACGGCAATTTTACTAGATAATAAAGATGGTGAGAGTCTATTCTTAACAAACGCTCATGTTTTATATTATAATGGGCGCCCATTCTGAGAAAGAATGGGTTATCCTTTTATGCGGTTTTATTATAATGATAAGGTAAATGATCTATCTTCTCTTGGATTTTCCGGGCTTTTATCCCTTTTCTGAATAAAATCTGAATATGATCGCACTGTTCACGAACTTCAGACTAAAGGAAATTTTACTGAAGGTGAAAAAAGAAATATCCCAATTAGGGATGCAAGTCAAGAAGAAATAATTAATTTTAGTATTAATCTCCATAATCGTTGGTTTAGACTAGCTCAAGGATTTAATAATTATGGCCGTGATATAGGAATGTTTTATTTTAACCACGGACTATTTCGTCAAGATATCAAAGATGTTCTTGCTTTCTATGATCGACATAAAGAATCTTTAATCTCAACATTCCGTTTTGCTAATGGTGCTACAATTGATAGTCCAATTCTCTTTTTTCGCGAACAATTTAAAACTTTTGAAGAATTCTGGGATTATGCAAAAACATTTAGTCCTTTAAAAATTAATGGTAGAATCTGAAAGGATGGAGATATTGACTATAGCACCAAAATTGCTGGTTTTTGACCGCAACTTGCTTTTAGTAAAAATATTTTTAAAGGTGTTTATGTTGTTAATGGGATGCCAAGATTTTTTACTGCTAATGGGCCAGGAGCCTCAGGTTCTGGGGTATTTAATGAAAATGGTGAACTAGTTTTTATGAACCAGATGATTGTCTTATCCGATAATCAGAAAAAACTTTATTATGACCAAAATAATTTATCGAGCCAGTTAACAATTGGGATTTTATTCCGTGATGGTAAGGTTGATCTAGCTAGTGAAATTATCAGATTTTATTATCAAAATCAGCCGCCACAGAGCGAGGATCAACCTTCAAGTCAAAAATAATTTTTGAAAAAATTTGACAAAAATTTTATAAAAATCAAAATCTTAGTACTAAATTTTGAGATTTTGATTTTTTTATTAGTTTACGTAAAGCGATCAAAAAAAACTCGGATTTGCCGTGCTCCAAAAAAATTTAGAATTTTTCTTGTAGAACAAAAAATTTATGTTATAATTTCATCTACGAAATTTAAGGGGTGGGATGATGAAAGCAAAAGTCGGGAGATTTAGTTTTAAATTTTGACTTTTAGGGATAATTCTTTTGTTTATCCCGTTGTTTTTTGTTGCCGCAGCTTGTAAAAAGCCTGAGGATTTAACAACAAAAAATCCAAATTTAGAACCCGAGTTTCCCAGTTTGATGAGATAATTTTAAAAAAGTGTCCGGTTTCCCGCGCTTTTTTAAGTTTTTTGCCAAAAGTTAATTACCTATTTTTTTACTGATTTATTAAGATATCAAAGTAGAAATCATACCTATTTCAAATATTGGGATCGCTAGGAACACCATCGCGATTTTTAAATATCATTTGTTGATCTAAAGTGTTAAATTCAACCCTTTGTCTTAATTTTTGCAACATCGTTACTAAACCAACTTCAGTTAATTGACTGTTTGCAAATAACTTGTTATCACTAATATGTTTGTTGATTTTAAAAATTATAGTTTTTAAAATAACTAATGAGATAAAGCACAAAAATGTATGAGCTAGGATATGCTCATCTATTCTTAAAAATACAGGACGAATATTCAATAAACCTTTTAGACTTCTAAAATTAGCTTCAATATTTCACTGTTTTTGGTATTTTTCAACTATGTCTAAGACATTTAAATTTAGTATATTTGTTTCATAGACATAGTAACCATCAAATTGTTTGTCCTTGTCAATTTTACTTTGATCTAATTCAAATTTCATGTTTGAAATTTCCCTAAAATATTTAGGTTTTTTACCAAACAATTTGTTTACTTCAATAAAACCATCTTTATTTTGTTTTTTAATAAAACTTTGGATTTGCTCTTCGCGAGCCTTGCTGTCTTTTATTGCTCTTTTTCTACTGTAAGTAATAATTCTTCTTCTAATATTTTCAGTGTATCTTTTATTTTTATAAGATGAATAAAATTCTTCTTTTTTATACTTAAAATCTGTATTTAGATCAACATAATCGCTAGGATCTAATAAATAATTTTTAAATTTTTGACTGCCTATCTTTGCACGATAAGAAATAATGAAATTATATTCTTTTGATTCAAGAAATCGAATATTTGCAGCAGTGGACATGCCACGGTCAGCAATTATTGTCATATTTTTGATATTATATTTAGATTCAATATCTAATACAAAAGGGATTAGGGTACTAGAATCGGCTGTATTTCCTTTAAAAACTTTAATATGAAAAGGAATGCCATTTTTATCGCATGCTAAAGCAATGACAATTTGATCTTCTTTGAATTTAGCATCTTTAGAATAGCCAGGAATTCCTAATCCATTTCTTTCAAATGTCTCAAAATAGACTGTTGATGAATCAAAATAAAATTCATTGTCCCTTTTTCCAAGCTCGCTTATAACCATTTTGTTAAGACTATCTAAAAGTTGATTTTGTGATTCATAGACAAGATCTAAGAGTCTATAAAAGCTATTTTTGGAAGTATTTATTTGATTTGAGTAATCATCCTTTTTATCAAAAGCATTAATAATGCTACCAGGATCAGTAATTCGCTTTGAAATTAAGTAGTTAAAAATTTGTCTCATATTTTTATGTCTACTTTTAGGAAGTGATTCAAAAATATTGTGCTTTTCAATAAGTTTTTCAATTAATTCCCCACCAATAAAAACCGAACCTTCGATTATGGCGGAATTTTTAATAGAATCAAGTAAAGTTGTCTTGATTTTATCTTTGTCATCTAAATTTGAAAATAATTTCAATTTTTCTTTGATAATTTGAATAGCATTTGGATTAATTTTTTCCAAAGTTTGCACATTTCCTATACTAAATCAACGTTTTGGAGCTTTCCCATAACCTTGTGTTCAGCCAACATATTTATATATTTTATCTTTTGAAGATCCTCAAACATTAAACAAAATCAAATTATGCTTTTTCATAATTTATAATTATACCATAAAATTACTTTAAAATTGTAATTAATTGTAATTAATAAAAATTAAGGTTTTACGGGTAAAAAACACCGATTTACGGCGATTTCTGCATATTCATATTCACTAAAAAGTGAATTTTCGCCATCAAACTGGGAAACTCAGGAAAATCCAAATTTAGAACAAGTGATAGCAAAATCCAGCCAAACCAGAAATAACCAGAATCTATTAAATAAATCTGGTCAGGTATCTAGTTCAGATCAAACAAGCTCAAGTAAATTCCAAGAAAATAAGAAAGAACAAGTTGATCTTGGAGAATTTGAGGTTAGTAAAAAGCCAAAACAAGTCCAGGATATTATCAAAATAAAAACAAAAACTAAAGAAATTATAAAAAAAGAAGAAATAGTTGATCAAAAAATCGACCAATTAAAACATAATTTAGCCGATCAAAAACTAGAGATCCAAAAGGACAATTTTGAAGAGCAAAAACAAAAACAGGAACAAGAACTTAGAAAAGCAGAACAAGAAAAACTTGTCCTTGAAAAGGAAAAACTTGCACTTGAAAAAATTAGCTTTGAACTTGAAAAATCCAAGCAAGCAAAAGAAAAACAAGATGCTCTACTAAAGGAAAATAAAAAAATTCTACAAGATAAACAAGAATTAGAGAAGGAATTTGCTAAAATTCCTGATTTTTTAGAACTATCTCCAACCGAAAAAAAATTTTCTAATAATAACATTACAACACTTTTATATCGTCTCAAAGAAAAACCATCAACTTTTCACTATACAAATTTTATAAAAAAACTCGAAAATTTCGATGATAATAATTATCAAATAATTTTTAACTTCCCTTGAGAAGTTAAAAAAGTCGATTCTTCAAGTAATATAAACGAACATAAACTTGAAAATGTCCAACTTTCATTACTAAAAAAAGGAATGGATCTAAAATTAACAAAAGATGTTGTCCTTTTTTGAAACTTAGACCAAGGATCAAAACTAGAAAAAACAGAAGCTATCTTATATAAAAAACAACTTTCACCGGTTTTTTCGAAAATTAGTCCTTCAATTTTAGCTTATGCACTTGTAAATTCTGGGAAGCAATCCTATTTTAATCTTCCAGTTTTTAGTGATTTTAGTGCTGCATTTTCTCAGGTTTCACTTTCCGTTGGTCTTAAAACTGAATTTTTAGGTCTAAAAAATGCAAAGGATCTCGAAAAATGATCTTTTGATATTCTTAGCGCAAGTGCAAATGATCAAACTGGGATACTAAAACTTAAAGTTCAAAAAACAAAAACTGAAGAGACAAAGCAAAATATCGGCCAACCCGAGGAATTTACTTTTGAAAATCTTAAGAAAAATGGAGATTCTGACTTTGAATTCCAAATTGATCCAAACCTTATTTGGCCCCAAATTCGTGATAAAAAAATTTTCCGCGAGAATCAAAATGGTCAGAGTCTAACTGAGATCCAAAAAGGGCAAATTGGAAAAATTTTACTGGATAATTTAGTTTTCCGTCTAAAAAATAATGATTCTGATATCATCCTTAAGGAATTTCAGGTAAATAAATATATCAAAGTCAATAATAACTTTTTTGCCTATCCACAAATAATCTCGCTTAAATGAACAGAATTATATAAAAACGCCAATAAAATGCAAATGGAAATTAAAGATAAAAAATTATTATATAGTTTTGATCTTGAATATGCACATTTAGAGCCAAATGCATATTTAGAACCAAATAGTCAAAGTCTCCAATTTTCAAACTTTCAAAGACAAACGATCAAAGGCGAGATTCCCCTTGAATTTATTCTAGAATAAATTTTTAAATTTTTACTTCTTTTTTTTTTTTTTTTTTTTGCTATAATTTATTTTACTTTAAATTTTAAGGAAGAAAATGGCTATTTATCTAACGCGACGGAAAAGGCTGATCTTAATTTCACTAACTTTTGGACTTTTGTTATCGGCAATTGGAACTTCAGGAGCTTATTATAAACAAGATTATCAAAGCAAATACGGAATTCAGTATCTTACAATTTCTCCTTCGATTATTTTAAAAAATAACCCAAATACAGATAATTTTTCCCCAGTCGCTAATACCGATTATATCCAGCCTCCTCCAAAAAAGGAAGTACCTGAAGCCCCAAAACCAACTCCACCTTCAGAAACTGAAAAAAAACCAGTTTATATTCCCGAAATCCCGACTGTTAAAAAAACTGATCTAAAACCAGAGATAAACCTTGAAGAAAAATCCAAATCAAAAAAAAACGAAACCGCTGCAATAATTATAGCCCCCACTATCCTACCTAATCCGCCCAAATCTGACTTAAGCAAAAATCAACCAGCCCCAGCAGGAGCACAAACGGTACTACCAAAAGAAGAGCCAATAATTACAAGACCAAGACAAAACGCTCCTATCCCAAAAAAAGATGAATATCAACGCGTTGATCTTTCGGGAAAATATGGTTCGGCAATCCAAACTCTGATTCAAAGAACACGATATAATATTAGTGCACGTACTACCGAAAAAAATCGGATTGAACAACATATCGAAGATCTAAATTTTCAACGTGAGCAAAAAGAAAAATCGGTTTATTGAGACGAGAAAATCCATAAGGGAAAAGACTGAGATAAAATTATTAACTATGAAATTTCCCTTGAACAACACCAACTAGATCGCCAAAACCAAGATTTAAAACATCATAATAACCGACTTGCTCGTCTCCAAAGAGGTGAACTTGATCAAATTGAATTCGGATTTTTAGAGCAAGGTTATAGTCCTGATCCCGACTCGGATGGTTGGATTCCTAAAAACGACTGGTATAGAAGATCAGTAATTAAAAACAATGCCAGTGGTATCGCTCCTTATGGTAGTTCCTGAGAAAATAATGACTCAACAGTATTAAGTTCGCTAAGACGCCAGGGATGGACTAAAACAGTTTTAGATGCAAATTCGGAACAAGTTAAATCATTTCAATCCCAAGGTGTTTCTTCCGGGATCAAACTTATCCAGTATCAAAAAGAAAAAGAAAATAACCTCCCGGTTCAAGGAAATTATAATAGTTTTTCTTCGCTAGTCCTTGATGCTTCCGATTCAAATGCGCTTTCCAAATTTTCTTCAATTCTTGAAAGTCTTGAAAAAACCCAACAAGATCTAAAAGAGGTTGTCTTTGAAAATGTCAAAGGTGAATATTCTTCAACAATTGAAAGTATAATTGCAAAATTACCAAAAAAAATTCTTTCCCTACGGCTTTTTGTCGAAGATCCTGAAGGACTTTTAGCTTTATCAAAACTTGAAAATCATAAATTATTAGAATTATCCCTTTATTCAAATCGTCAAAATGACGATGGAGCCTGAGCAATTAATCCAAATGCGCTAAAAAATGTCGATTTTGTTAAATGAGATTATGTTGATAAACCCAATATAAAACTTTATAATCCCGCCCTAAAATTGCCTGGTTCAATCCGTTTTGATACTCTAACTTGATCCAAAGATCAATCAGATCCAAACAAAATTAACGAAGGTCTAAAAATTGCCTTTGGTTCAAAAATCAACCAACGAGTTTTCCAGGGATATTTTGGCGGGCGAGGTGGTTATCCGCCAAATTTAGATTTTAGTAAAACAAGTATTAAAACTCTAAAAGGTATTGACTTCGATGGGACAAATAAATATTTTAATGATGAAATTTCAACTTGGGAAACTGATACCGGAATTAAAGAGCAAGCAAATTTTTACCTTAAATTCAAGAATCTTTCATTTGGAATTGATGAAGATTCCCAGACTGATTCAACTAATTCTAGCTCCGAGAAAAAATACACGGTTAAACTAGAAGACTTTGATGGTCAGTTTGGTAAAAGGTTAAATTTTGGACCTCATGAATTTTCCATAATTGAGTTAAAAGATAAATCCGGTAAACAAGTTCAAAATGCAACTTTAGTTTTAAATGGAAATTATTCTGAGGCGGCTAAATCCGATCTGATTAATTTCCTTAAAGTCGCAAAACGAAGCAGTGCTTTTTCAAAAATAGTTATTGATTCCTCGCTTTTTCCCCAACTTGGTTCTAATTTAGAAGGTTTACCAGTTGAAGTTAAAACAAATAAGAAATAATTTTTCTGCTTATAACCCCGTTTTCTCTTGTTTTTTTTAAAAAATATAGCCAAAACTACGTTGTGTGACTAGCTAAAATTTAGTTAAAATTTTGAAAAATTGCCAAAACAAGGCAATTTTTTACCAATTTTTAAAAAAAATTGGACTTTTTTAGAGAATTTAGGCCTGATTTTTAATTAATTTTTTGGTCATTTTCCCTGCAAAATTCGCAAAGAAATTTCCGAATTTTTTTGAATTTTTTTCTTGGAAAAATTCAATTTTAGTGTATAATTACTATCACAAAAACCAACAAAAAAATCGTGAAAAGGAGAGAAATGGCAGTCCCGCTCTTGCAAATCGCCCTTGACAATCAGAGTATTCAGGAGGCAATCGAGTCGGCAAAAAAGGCAGAAAAGTACATTGATATTATCGAAGTTGGAACAATTTTGTTAGCTTCGGAAGGTAAAAAAGCAATTTCGGAATTAAGAAAAGCATTTCCTGATAAAATCATAGTAGCAGATGGTAAAATTGCGGATGCCGGAAATATTTTCGGGAAAATGTTTTTCGAAGCAGGCGCTGATTTTACCACTGTAATTTGTGCAGCCGAAACAGCGACAATTAAGGATTTAGTTGATCTTTCAAAAAAATATTACCAAAAAAATGGCAAAACCACTGAAATTCAAGTCGAAATGACAAATAATTTTGCTTGAGATCAAGTATCTGACTGAAAAGAAGTAGGAGTTCCGCAAGTAGTCTGACACAGACCACGTGATTCGCAAGCTTCCGGGGTAAAATGAGCCCAAAAAGATATTGATATTGTCAAAAAACTTGCTAATTTAGGTTTTAAGGTTACAATCACCGGCGGGGTTGAAGTTGAGGATATTAAATTATTTAAGGATATCCCAATTTATATTTTTATCGCCGGCCGTTCAATTCGTGATGCAAAAGATCCAGAGGCAAAAGCAAAGGAATTCAAGGATGAGTTTAAAAAGTACTGAACCTAATTTTTTTGTCGGTATCTACGAAAAAGCAATTGATAAACGTTTTTCGTTAATCGATAAAATTAGAATCGCCAAAGAAGCTGGTTTTAATTTTATCGAAATGTCAGTTGATGAAACAGATGAGTTTGCTTCTCGCCTTGATTTTTCCAATGATGAGATTAAAGTAATTTTAGATACTCTAATCGAACATGATTTTTATATAAATTCAATGTGTTTGTCCTTACATCGAAAGTTTCCTTTTGGTTCTGCAAGTGCAAAAATCCGCGAAAAAGCGCTAAAAATTATGGAAAAAGCCTTAATTTTAGCAAAAAAACTCGGAATTTCAATTATCCAACTTGCCGCTTATGATATTTATTATGAGGAACCCCATCCAAATTCGGAAATTTTTTTCATCAAAACAATGAAAAAAATTGTTGCATTAGCAAAAAAATATAGTATAATAATAGCATTTGAGTCAATGGATAGAAAATTCGCCGGGACAATCACAAGACTTTTATATTTGCAAAAGTCAGTCGGTGGCGGAGTATTTTTATATCCCGATCTTGGAAATTTATCGCGTTTTTCCAATGATCTTGAAGTCGAGATTAAGCTCGGCAAAAGTGAAATTATTGCTTTTCATTTTAAAGATACCTTGCCTGATACCTTCAAAAATCTTGATTTTGGCCAAGGTGATGTTGATTTTGTTTCTGCTTTTAAATACATTATAAATGCAGAAATTAATGTCCCATTTGTAATTGAAATGTGACATAAACCAGAAAATTTTGACCAAAATGCTGAATTTGAGCAAAATTTTCAAAAACAGGTTGAAATAATTCGTTCAGCCCGTGAATTTTTTCAAGAAAAGTTGAGGTTAGCTAATGAAAATTAAAGACCGTAACGAACTTGAAGAACTCCAAAAAGCTGTCTTAGAAGCAAATCTTTTACTTTATAGGTCCAAATTAGCACTTCATACCTGGGGAAATGTCTCAGCAATTAGCAAAGATCGCAGTTATTATGTTATAAAACCCAGCGGAATTCCTTATGAAAAAATGCAGTTTTCAGATATGGTTCCTGTTGATCTTGAAAATAATGTCCTTGAAACTAATCTAAACCCTTCAAGTGATACTCCCACGCATTCACTGATCTACAAAGCCGATTCACGAATTCAAGCCATCGTCCATACCCATTCGCCCTTTGCAGTGGCTTGAGCCCAAGCCGGAAAAGACATTCCAGCCTTAGGCACAACCCATGCAGATAATTTCTATGGTTCAATTCCTTGTACAAATTCACTAACAGATCAACAAATTCAAGGTGAATATGAACATAATACCGGGCTTGTTATCCTCGATCACTTTCAAAAAAACAAGCTTGATTATATCGGAACTCCAGCTGTTTTAGTCAAAGAACATGGTCCTTTTTGTTGGTCAAATAAATCTGCTGAGGATGCAGTTAAACTTGCTATGACTTTCGAAGAAGTAGCCAAAATGGCTTTTTATACAAAAGTGATTAATCCTTACCAAAACCAAGCAAATCCTATTCTCCAAAAAAAACATTATGAGCGCAAACACGGAAAAAACGCCTATTATGGACAAAAAAAGTAGTCAAATTATCCCCAAAGATCTTCATAAACTAGCTCAGATTGATAATATCGTTTTTGATCTTGATGGGACCTTACTAACTTCAGATCATGAAATCAGCCTTCGAACAAAAGCCTTCATTGATTGACTTCAAGGCCTTGAAAAGCCTAAAAAATTTATTTTTTGCTCAGGAAGACCGTGATATTTTATTAAAAAATATTATTATCAAGTCAAACCTGACTATCCAGTAATTAGTTGCAATGGCTCACTGATTTACGATTTTAAAAAAAATGAAGTAGTTTTCAAGAAGACCTTTCTCCCTGAAAAGGTTGGAAAAATTTTTGAGATTCTTTTAAAATATCAAGTAGTTTTTCTAGTCTATACAACAACAAAAATGCTTGCTTTTTCTAAGAAAAATCAAAAAAGTTCTTGATTTACTTATTTAAGATCGCAGAATAAAAATTTTTCTAAGGCCGAAAAATTACCACTTACCTTTTATGACTATCAGGAATTAACAAAAAAAGAACTTGAAAAGCTTGATGTGGTAAAATTTTTGCTTATCAAAATTGATTCTGATCCTAAGTTATTTCAAAAAGCAAGTTCTGAACTTGAAAAAATTGAGGATATCTACCTTGTGCAATCCCAAGAAAAAGTAATCGATATTATGTCTCAGGGTTCTAATAAAGGTGAGGGTCTAAAATTTTTAGCCCAAAATTATCAACTTAACCTTGACCGCAGTATAGTTTTTGGGGATGCCAAAAACGATTTGCCAATGTTTGCAATTGCCAAATATTCAGTCGCGATGGGTCAAGCTGATCAAAGTTTAAAAGAAGTAGCGACTTTTATTACTAAATCTAATGATCAAGACGGCATTCCCGAGTTTTTAGCAAAATGTTATGACTAATTTAGCCAGTTTTTTAAACAATTTTCAAAAAGTTAAAATTAATCATTTTGTTGATGGCTATTGACTTGTTCCTAGTTTTTGGAAAATTTTTTCCCCACGGTTAACCGGATATGTAATTAAAAAAGGGAAAAGCTTAGCTGAAATAGTTGAAAATAACAACCTTCTCCAAAAAGAAATAATTTTTAGTTTTAATGGCGATCATAATTTTTATAATTTCAATATTGCCTTAAAATTAAGAGGAATTGATTTTTATCTTGATCAAAACGCCTTGAAAAACAAAGCAGATAATGGTTTTTTTGTTTTTTATCCGGTTAAGGAATGCAAAATTGTTCTGGATAAACGTTCTTTGGAGCTAATTTATCAAGGAATTATTCCATTTTTTTCAAAAAATTACTATCAAAAAATGGTTGAATTTCAGCGTGAATATATTAAAAAAAACCAAATTAGTAAAGAATTTAAAGGATTTTTTTGAAGAAGAATGGGTTATAAAGAAATTTATGAATAAAATGGTTGTTTTCCTTAAAAAATATGGTATTATTTATCTTTAAATAATATTATAAAACTATAAAAAATCATAACCCAATTTTTTATAGTTTTATATATAAAAATAAGGCGGGCTAACTAAAAATGAAAAAAATTATAAAAAATTTATTAATTTTACCGGCATTTACTTTTCCGTTGATTTCTGCTGCTTGTTCGGATCATGCTATTCTAAAAGAAGACCTAAATACAAGAACTTTTTCAAATCCAGAAGCAACAGAAAAATACCAACTCTTAAAAGAAATGCTAGAAATTCCCCTTGCAATTGAAAAAAATCTGATTGCCGAATATTATTTTTCCGCTCTTATTAGTCAATATTATGAAGATTCCTTGATATATCCAGGACTAAATCCACTCTTATTTCAGCGTTTTTTATATAATGAGCAAAAGGATGTAATCCTTAAAAAAATTGAACAATTTGCTAAAGATCCAGATTTTCCTGAATATGTCAGAAAAAATTATCAAGGAACTTCTTATCTCTCAGCATCAGAATTTTTAAAAAAATGGCGTCCTTCCCAAGAAAAATACCTAAAATCTACTAATTTAAAGGCAAATCCCGATTTTATTATGCAGGATTATGGAGCTGGGTTTTCAGTAAATAATATCGACCTTGATGAAAGTTATCTTTATTATAAACTAGTAAGTAGTTATGCAAAATTTTATCTCAATGAGATTTTCCCAAAACAAAAAAATAACAATATTCCAATTTCGCCCAACCAAATTGATCCGAATGTCCTAGCCCAAGCCTTAAAAAATCTCCCGCAAAATCAAGATGGTCAAGATGAAAATGACCGACAAAGTCAAGCCCAGAACCAGAGCGAAGATGAAGATGCTAATAAAGAATCTAATAGTGCTCAAGGAAATTCTGAAAAAACAAAACCCAAAGAAGCTCAAGTAGTAGAACAAAATGATGAAAAAGAGCAAAAAGACGAAAAACAAGCCATCCAGATCCCAATCCCTAGGGGTGCGCTTGCCCGGATTGTCGATACGATTCGCGAGGCAACAACCCAACCACTTTCAAATGCCTACTGATGAAATTATAACTACAGACAGTTAAAGGAATTAGAACTCCAAAAAAGAAGGGAAATAAATGACATATCAAACCCTGATAATTTGAAACTCCCTTTGATTAATGACAAAGATTTCCAAAAGAAATTAGAACTAATAACAAGACTAGAAAAATTTACAATAATAGGCAAAGATGGCCGTAAATACAAGGTTCAGCCGCGCGCTTTTTTCTTTGTTGATGATAAAACTTTTGCCGATGAGAAAGAAAACAAAATTAAAAACGCAATTTACCGTCTTTATTGAATCGTTGATTCAAACCCAGATTCTGAAATAAATAATGGTGATAAATCAATTGAACCAGAACAAAATCCAGATTTAAACCGAAAAGATCCTTTTGAAGAGCAACCGAATCTTCCAAAATTAGGTCCCCACTTACCCCAAAATCAAAATTTTTATGGAAAACCGGTGAATTTTGCCGCTTATGATAATAGTAAATTAAAAAATAATGATCAACAAAAACCACAACCAAAAGAAGAAAAAGAAGAAAAACAAGAAAAAGAAGAAAAAAAACCGCCGATAGTTCAAGGTCCTAGTCCAAAACCACAAAAGATTGAAAATATCGGTCTTGTTAATGATTTTTATAAATACAAGTTTAACGATAAAATTCATAAATTTGAACCGACTGAGTATTATAAAAATACAGCAAATTTTTCTCAGGGTGGCCTTTATAGTGCAAATTTGCTCGAATTAGAAAAGGAAATAAAGAAACAAGATCCGGATAATCCTAAAATATTTTATGTTCAAAGACGAATTGATATTGGTGGTTTTCTAACAAAAGGCACACTTTTACCATTTCAACCCGCAAATCTTGAGAATAATTTATCAAGCCTTTCGCTTTTTGATAGATATTCCCAATTTCTGAGGAGCGGCAGATTCGATAACAATTATTATATAATTGGATCCGATAAGGTTGAGGAATTTGATAGGTTGAAAAGATAAAACTTCCAATTGTTTTATTTATAGTATTAATCATACCTAAAAAAAATCAAAACATTTATTTTTTTTAGGTATTTTTTATAAGTAAACAAAAAGTTTTAATTTATAGCTTGAATATTTAGTGATAATATGTTATAATATAAATAGAAAAAATATGTTTTTATGTAATTTTTTGCAGGGAATGATTAAAAAAAGGGAAAATTTAATTTAAAAAAAATGCGTCGATCTTTTAAGTGAGCCCTATCTTTGACTCCAATTGTTGCAGGTTCAGTGGGAACTACGGTTTATTTTGTCTCGGGAAATTCAGTATCAAATTTAGGCGAAATAAAAACAAGCAGGGAAAATGTACAAATTCAAAGTCAATTTGAGCCATTTTCTCCTTCACAGATTAATGATTTAAATCAAATTCCCGAAAAACAAGAAGAAAAACAAGCTCCTAAAATTCAAAAAACACCAATAGTTATACCAGAAAAATTAATTAAAAAAACAAAAAACCCAGAAAAACTTAAACCAACAACAATTATAATTTCTAATAAACAAGAAAAAATTGTACCACAAGTCGCTCCAAAACCAAGTCAAAACAAGAAAATTTTAATTGAAGTTGATTCTACCAGGGAAAAACCGCAAGAAAAAATAACGAAAATTAAAAAACCCGAACCATCAAAAAATGAAACAAAAAACCCAGTTCAAATAGCTATTTTAGATAAAAAAGCTCCAGAAAACAACCCTGCTCAGAGACAAAAAGATAAAGAATTCATCATTGTAGAACAAGAGAAAGTTAAAGATAAACAAACCCCAAAAACAAAACCGGCAATACCACCTAAAATCAGTACCGATAAAAAACATAAATCAGTGAAAAACCTTTTAAACCCAAAAATTCCTCCAGTTAGTATTGTAATTCAAAAATCCAGCTCTCCAAAAAATGAGAAAAAAGATCAAGAAAAACAGTCTATTCCTTCAGTTTTAACTCCACAGCTTTTAACTCGAAAACCAACAAAAAACGAAAATTTGAATGTTGTTCAAAAAACTGAAAAAAAATCAGATAATAAAAAAGCTGAAACTAAAAAGCAAGAAGAAATTATAAAAAGCCCAAAAGAAGTTAAAAAGGATGAAAAACCAAAGGAAAAACAACATAATAACCAGCAAATTCATACACCTCTTGATTCTAACCAAGAAGCCGTTAATAAAATAATTAAGGATATTGAAAGGGATTTAGAAATTCTAAAAGTTCAACCTACGGGTAGGGAATCAGATGATATAAAAAAAGCTTTCAATGAAGCTAAAAATCGGATTTCGAAATATAGACTAAAAAATTCTGACCAAATGAAAAAGTTTATAGCTAGCTTTCCAAAAACACAAATTACCGAAAAACAAGCAGAATATGTAATTTATCTTTGGCAACAAAGTTATGCCGAGCTGAATCCGCATTTAGTCAGAAGTTCGTCTGCCTGACAACAGTGAAGATCTGAAATTAAGAGGGTTTTAAACATAGCGCCGCGTCTGCAAGTTGATAAGTTTATGCGTGCTTCCGGCGGAAATTCATTTATAGTTACGTTAAAGGATGGCGAAATTGTCTCAGTAGAAGAAAAAACAAGGAAAAAATAAAAAGAGAACGCAAAAACAGTAATAATTTTAAATTTAGACTTTTTGGTCAAGCGCTTTTTTGTTTATTTCTTGTCTTTTTTTTGAATTTTTTGGTTATTATAATTAAGATTTAGCCCAAAAAATTCAAAAAACTAAATAATTAAACAGGGTTTTTAAACTAAATTTAACTTGTAAAAATAGGAAAAATATTTTCTTGTAGCTATTATGATAAAAATTTATATTAAAAATGTTAAAAATGGGGTTCTAGATACTAAATTTGGAAATGGTAATTTAGGAAAAAAGTACCCTAATTCAGTTAGTTTTCCGCTAAAATGAGATAAAATTAAAGCGGCAAAATCTTATGCTGTCACCTTAATTGATTATGAAGCCACTGGTGAATTAGGTTTTGTTTTTATCCACTGGATTGCGGCAAATATTAAAAAAAATAAGCTAAAATGGGATGATTCCTTTGCCCGACCTGAAAAAATGTATCAATTTGAAAATTCAATGACAAAGCATGCAACAAATTATTTGCTAGATGAATTTTATCGTGAACATCCTGATGGAGTTTATTTTGGGCCTCTGCCACCTTTAAAAGATCACAATTATCGACTTGAGGTTTTTGCCCTTGATGTTGAAAATATAATTCCAGAGGATCTTAAAAATAAGCGGCTTTTTTATGATGATTTTCTTGAATTGATCAAAAATCATGTACTTGATTATGGAATAACTTCGTTTTTATATCGTTCTCATGGAAAAATGGAAAACAATTTGCTTTCAAAGAAATCAATATCAAAGTCAGAATTAAATGCACCTTTACCAAAAAATCAAGAAAATTTTTTTCTTGATTTTCAACCAATCAATTTTAGTTCCGAAGCACTTTTGCCCCGCGAAAATGATTACCATGTTCTTGATCTTGATTTTTTAGGAAAACAAGGTGCTAGTCCCTTTTTTAGTGCGCGGAATTTTGATCTAAAAATTTATTCAGAATCGGAAAAAATTAAGGAATATGTGCTAATAATTACAAGTTTTGCCGAGACAAATTCACTTGGAGTCGGTCTTAATTCCTGAGTTCGGGTAGGAATTATAAAGGAAGAAAACGACTATAAAACCGAGTTAAAACCAGGTAAAAATCCTTATGATTTATTCGAAAGTGAATATCCAATTCTAAATAGTTTTGGTCTATTTTGTGCTGGATCAATAGCTCAAAAATTAGGACTAGATTCAGAAGAAAAGTTTGAATTTATCAAGTCAAAATATGGGTTGATTTATCTTAGTGGCCTAACAAGCGGACAAGGAAAGTACCAGTTAGAAATTTTTGGTCTAAATAGTCAAATCAACTGAAGTGAGATTGCACGCAATTTAGATAGACCACTTAATTCCTTTGATGTTCTGCAAACAATCAAATCAAAAGTGATCGGTTATAACCGCACTTTTTTCAAATTAATTTAATTTTTTAAATTAATTTGGGAATATATTAAGTTGCTTTTTCTAGTCAAGATAGTCAAGTTTTTTTCCATTTCTAAAAAGTAGAGCAATTTCGCCTGCTAAAATAACTTGATTCTGATGATAAATTACAACTTGTTGGCCTGGCGTGATTGCCTGATATTTTTGATAGGAAATTCAGAAGGAATTATCCTGAATTTTTTCGATTTTAATTGGGATTGCTTCCTGGCGATAACGGAATTTTGCACTTAAATTATCAAGATTTCTAAAATTTTCACTTAAAAAATTAGCGTTTTTAGCCATTAAACTATCAGATTCAAGTCATTTTTTTTCACTTTGGGGTGATACATATAAAATTTTTTCCTTTAAATTATGACCAACTACAAAATAAGGTTCTTTCATCCCGCTTAGTCCAAAACCTTTGCGCTGTCCGATGGTAAAATACATAATCCCGATATGTTTTCCAAGCACTTTTTTTGTAGAAATATCAATAATATTACCGGGTTGGGCAGGAATGTAATTCTGAAGAAAATCAGTAAATTTTCTTTCGCCGATAAAGCAAATTCCGGTTGAATCTTTTTTTTTTGCATTAATTAGCCCTAGCTCGTTAGCAATTTTTCTTACCTCGGATTTATGCAGATTTCCAAGAGGAAAAATGGTTTTTTGAAGTTGGGATTTTGATAACTGCCCAAGAAAGTAACTTTGGTCTTTTAAAGAATCAGCTCCGGCATACAAATTTCCATTATCTGTTTTTGCATAATGGCCCATTGCAATAAAATCAGCATTATGAACTTTTTGGGCATAGTCAAGAAAGTGCTTAAATTTAATATTTTTATTACATAAAATATCCGGATTTGGGGTTAGGCCGCTTTGGTATTTTAAAATTAGGTCACTAAAAACTTCATCTCAATATTCTTTGATAAAATCAATACGGAAAATCGGGATATTTAACTGTTTTGCTACGACTTTAGCATCAAGTCAATCTTGCTCTTGAGGGCAAATAGTGAAATTTTTTTCATTTTTTTTACCTAAAAAATCATTATTAAGACTTGAGTCTCAATTACGCATAAAAACTGCAATCACATTATGACCAGCTTTTTTCAAAAGATAAGCACTCACTGCTGAATCAACCCCACCGGAAAGTCCTACAACGATTTTTGCCACTATTTTTCTCCAAAATTTTCTTCTTTTTTTGGTTTTGCAACCCAAAAAAAGTTTTTTAAGCGAATAAAAAGCGATTTAATCCACGCAAAAAAGCTTCAATTTAGTGCTTTGATTCCAAAAACATTAATGTAAAAAAGCGAAATTCAATAAGGAAGTAATACAACTGAGAAACTCATTAGCAAATTAAGTAGAATCACCATTGAATGATTATCACCTGAATAAAAAAATGGGTGTAAAAAGTTAAGAAAGGGATAAATTGTTAGTCCTGTATAGAAAAAAACTGACCTTTTTTCTGGGATATTTTCATTATTTGCCTTAAATTCAGGACTAATTCACTGTCTAATTGTAAAAAAATATAAAAGCAGACAAAATAAATAATAACAAACAGAATAAATAACAGCAAGACTTAGGCCAAGATGATTGACCATAAATTCTTTGCGAAACCAAAAAAGCACGAGAATTGAAAAAACGGGATGAAAAAAATGGACTGTTGAAGTTTTTAGCAAAAAAGTAATATCCATATGTAAATTTCAGGCAATTACGGTTCAAAAAACAATTAAAACAATAGTTAAAATCACTGTAAAAACAAATAAAAATTGGAATTTTAGCCTTGAAGGTCTTAGGACAAAACTAAATAAAACAAGTCCATAAATGAGATTTGACTGGTAAGTTAGATAGAAAAAAACACTAAAATTTTGGAAATAATTACTAAAACTAATAAAATAAAATTTATCAACCACAAATTCTTGGCGATTATTAATCATTCCATAACCCACCAGAAAAAAGGTGATTCCAAGAATAATCAAAGAAAAAATTAGAGCAATTTTCCGCTCTTTTTTTCAAGCCGAAAAATGGTCAAGCTTAGTCGATAAATACGAGTTGTTATTTTCTGACATAATAGGGAGAAATAATTAAATAATATTATACACTAAAAAAATTAAAAATAGAAAAAAATCTTATTTCAATTAAAAAGGTCCATATTTTTAATTGAAATAAGAAAAATAAAAAGTGAGAATTTTTACTTATTTTCTATTAATGTTTTTTTACAAAAATAAAGAAAATTTTAATCTAAATTATAATTTTCTTTATTTTTGTAACTAAATTATCAAAATTAAAGCCAATTTTTTCTAAAATTTTATCAGCTGGGGCTGAAAATCCGAAATCATCATGGCCAAAATTATATTTTGCATGCGCTTTTCAGCCAAAAGTTGTGGCTAATTCAAGTGAAATTGCATAATTTGGATCTCAAATTGGACTATTCTGTCAATTTGATAAAGAAATTAGATTAACATCTAATTTATTAGCAATTTCATTGGCAAGACCGAGCTCAGAACCGGTAGCAATCAGGGCTCATTTTGAAGATGCTTTTCTTATTAAATAAGCTCCTTTTTTAAAGCCTTTTTTGCAGGAATTAAAAGATTTAATGTTTTGCCTTGTCAGAATTAGAGCTGAAGGATGATTTTTTTTTGCTAAAATTAATTCATAGGCTGCTTTTAATTCGTTTTCATCGCCAGGTCGATAAACTGCAAGATTTGGTAATGATCTTAACATTGCGAGTTGTTCAACTGGCTCATGAGTCGGTCCATCTTCCCCTACCATTAAGGAATCATGACTAAAAATGTAGCTAACTGGCAATTTCATAATTGCTGAAAGTCGCAAAGCTGGTTTTAGATAATCTGCAAAAACAAAAAAAGTTGAAACAAAAGGACGTAAAACTGAATGTAAAGCAATCCCGTTAGCAATTGAGGCCATTGCAAACTCGCGGACACCAAACATAATGTTTCTTCCCTGGTAATTTTGGCAACTAAAAACTCCATCACTCCCTTTGGCTTTCGTCGAAACTGATAAATCAGCCGAACCTCCGATTCAGTAAGGAAGATGTTTGGAAATATAATCAAGAATTTGGCCAGAAGTATTACGAGTTGCCTGATTTTTTGCCAGATCTAAATCAATTTCAAAATCAAGATTTTGCCCTTTTTCAAGAAATTCTTTAAGTTCTTTTGAAATTTTAAATTCAGCAAATGCTTTTTGACTTCGTTTTCCAAGGGTATTTTTTCAGTGTTGTCTTAGTTCATCTGCAAGATAAAAATCATCATATTCTCAATTAAGATTTTTTTTCAAAGTAAGAATATCATTTCCAAGTGGAGCACCATGGACATCGCTTGTTTTTTCTTTGCTTGTACCTTCGCCGATAATTGTTTTAATCTCGATAAAACTTGGTTTTTTTGATTTTTTTGCCTTAGTAATCGCTTCTGAGATTAAATTAACATCATTTTTTTCAACTAATTGGTAAAAAAGACCTTGTGATTCAATTCTTTGACGGACATTTTCACTAAAAACCACATCAAGAGGGGAATCAAGTTGGATATCATTTGAATCATAAAGGATAATAAGATTTTCTAGTTTCAGATGACCGGCTAACGAAAGTGATTCATAAGATATTCCCTCTTGGAGATCGCCATCGCCGCATAAAATATAAGTATAATGATTAATTTCGGGAAATTTAGAATGCAAATGTGCCTGCGCCATCGCAAGGCCAACACCCATTGCGATTCCTTGACCAAGTGGTCCTGTTGTTGCCTCAACTCCTAAAGTATGTCCATATTCTGGATGTCCTGGAGTTTTTGATCCCATTTGGCGAAAATTTTCAAGATCTTTTTGCTCTAGAATTCCTAAATTATATAATAAAGAATATAAAAGTCCAGAAGCATGTCCGGCTGATAAAATAAACCGATCGCGATTTATTCAATTTAGATTTTCAACATCAAAATTCATATGATCGCGATATAATGCATAAACCATTTTCGCAGCACTTAAAATCACTCCAGGATGACCTGAATTTGCTTTATTAACCGCAGCAACACCATGCATTTTCAAAGAATTTATTGCTAAATTTTCAATGTTATTTTTGAGCATTTTAATTTTTTCCCTTTTTATTTTTTATCCTTCGTTTTTACCCTCGTGAGACATACTTCCCATCTTCTGTTGATACAATTACACTTTCGCCTTCCTTAATAAATAAAGGAACATCGATTTCATAACCTGTTTCCAATGTTGCTCGTTTTGTTGGATTTGTTGTTGTATTTCCTCTTACAGCATCAAAAGTTGAAGTTATTTTTAATTCGATTTTAGCTGGGAGTTCAATATCAAGGATTTCGTTGTTAAATTTTCGTAGTTTTACCTTAATTCCTTCAGTTAAAAAATTAAGCTCCCAGGTAATTTTTGTATTCTCGATTGCTACTTGTTCATAAGTGGAATCATCCATTAAAACGATACTTGCACCATCGTTATAAAGAAATGACATCGAAATTTTCTCAATATGAGCTTTTTCGACCCTTTCTCCACCAGAAAAAGTTTTAATAGTAATTGCACCAGTGCGTAAATTTTTTACTTTTGTTTTTACATTCGCTTGCCCTCGACCTTGTTTTGAATGTTGGGCTGAAATTACCACATAAATTTCATTTTCAAATTCAAAAGTAATGCCAGGTCGAAATTCATTAACATTAATCATCCCGCCTCCACTTGACAATGAACAAAGTAACTATAAATTATAGCATAAAAAAAAAAAAAAAAAAAATCTAAAAATGAAATTATTGAATATTTTTAAAAACAAGCTTTTAATTCAGAAATGTATAACATAAAATTTTAAAATATTATTAAAAATTGTGATATAATTTATAAGGTTAAAGTTTCTTTGAAACTTTTGGTTTAGTTTTGAGTTTTGATTTACTAAATTTGAATTGTAAATGTAAATAAAGTAAGCAAAAACTGCGTCGACCTTTTAAGTGTGCCCTATCTTTGACTCCAATTGTTGCAGGTTCAGTGGGAACTACGGTTTATTTTGTCTCGGGAAATTCAGTTTCAAATTTAGGCGAAATAAAAACAAGCAGAATTTGAGAACAAAGTTATGCCGCACTGAATCCGCACTTGGTAAGAAGTTCGTCTGCTTGAGAACAGTGAAGATCTGAAATTAAAAAGGTTTTAAACATAGCGCGGCCTCTGCAAGTTGATAATTTTATGCGTGCTTCCGAGGGAAATTCATTTACAGTTACGTTAAAAGATGGCGAAACTGCCTCAGTAGAGGAAAACCAGGGAAAAAATATAAAAAGAACGTAAAAACAGTAATAATTTTAAATTTAGACTTTTTGGTCAAGCGTTTTTTTGTTTATTTCTCGTCATTTTTTTGAATTTTTTGGTTATTATAATTAAGATTTAGCCCAAAAAATTCAAAAAACTAAAAAAAAGTTAGTCTAAGAAAGATTTTTTTGCATTTATTACTTTTTAAATTAAACTTTTAACTTAAAATTTGAATTTGATTTTCTTATTTTCTTAATTTAATTTTTAAAAAAAGGAAAACCAAAGTAAAATTAGCTAAATATATTAGCAAATTATATTATAATTTTTATATTTTTTATGACAAAAATTATCTTAATAAAGGAAAGTTTCAATGACAGATTCAAAAATCCTGAATTTATTAGAAATATACAAACAAAAATTAGATGAAATTTCATCAAAAGAACTAAATTCTGACCAAAAACAATTAGCCTACAAAATTCTTGAAAAATTCCCGGATAAGGAACTTGAATATGTCTATCAGTTTGTCGTTCAGCGAATTAAAACCGGTTTTCGCTTTGATTCTGCCCCCGAAAGTGATACAAATACTGTTGCTATTTTAGAAAAAGATGAAAATCTTAGTTTTAAATCCAATGAAAATAATCAAAATCAAAATACTTTAATAATTGGCGAAAATTATGATGCTCTTAAAAATCTTTTAGTTCTCGAGAGAGAGAGAGAGAGAGAGAGAGAGAGAGAGAGAGCGACCGCAGCCGGGTATGATATAATTTATATCGATCCACCTTATAATACTCAGGCTAGTTTTAATGAAGGCAACCAGATTGCAAATGATAAAGAAAATATCTTACCTTCAAAATTTATTTACCGAGATAAATACTCGCGAAATGGCTGACTAAATTTATTAAATGAGCGACTAAATTTAGCCAAAAAACTTTTAAAAGACGACGGGATAATTTTTGTCTCAATTGATGATAATCAACACGGCTACTTAAAAGTTTTAATGGATGAAATTTTTGGCGAGGAAAATTTTGTTGCTAATTTAGTTTGGCAAAAGAAAAACGAGGGATCAGCGGCAGACTCCAAATTTGTAAAAGTCCTAACAGAGTATGTATTAGCTTATTCAAAAAACATTCAACATTTAACAACAAATATTTATGTCCAAAATATTAATGACGGTTCATATAAATTTTCTGATGAGTATATTCAAGAAAGAGGAAAATATAAGTTGATCCAACTTGATCGTGCCTCATTAACGTGATCTGAAGGACTTGATTATCCGATTGAATATAATGGCAAAATTTATTATGCTGGCGGGAGTCAAGAAAAGTGACAAGCCAGGCATCAGGGAAACCGCGCTGTTAAAGATTGGAGATGGCGTTGAGCTAGGAAAAAATTAGATTGAGGAATCAAAAATGGTTTTATTGTTTTCAAAAATGAAAAGGTTTTTTCAAAACAATACCAATTCGTTGATAACAATAACCAAAAAATTGAAAGAGTTTCGAAATTTTCTAATTTAATATTATTAGCCCAAGGAACTGAAGGCACCCAGGAGCAAAAAAATATTTTTTCAACAAAGGTTTTTGATCATCCCAAACCAATTGAATTAATTAAGTATTTAATTAATATTCATCCCAATAAAAATGCAAAAATTCTTGATTTTTTTGCCGGAAGTGGAACAACCGGTCATGCAGTTTGAGAGTTGAACCGTCAGGATGGCGGAAACAGAATTTTTACTTTAGTCACAAACAATCAAAATAATATCGCAACTAACATAACTTATGAAAGACTTTTTCGGATAAATCACGGTTTTGGAACAAAAAAAGAGCAAAATTTTGATTGGATCAAGAAAAATCAACCTTATAAAACTAATTTAGATGTTTTTCGAATTAATTATTTTAATACAGAAATTCTTAACAAGGAAAATGATGTTAATTTATTAGTTAAAAAACTAGAAAAAATGCTAGTTGATTTTGGAATTTCTAGCAAAAATAACATAAATCTAATTGAATATCTTAACTATCTCCTTGCGCTTTTACCCCAAAAAAAGAATAAAAAATAATGTATTTAATAGATGCCCAAAAAAACGTTGTTAATAAATTATTTAAAAAACCGCATAATTCTCTTAGTAAAGAAAAAAATGAAATTTTTTTCATTAAAACAGTAAAAATTTAAAAAACTAAAAAAATGTTTAGTCAAACTATTTATAAATGAAAAAGCGAAAATCTCGAAAGAGTGGTCGTCCCTGAAAAAGGACTTTCTTGCGAATATAACGGTCTTTTTAGCATAAGAACTGGCAAAAGTTTGTACGGCCTGCTACAAAATTTAGATAATGATTATTTTATTGCTTACCTAAGATCAAGTGTGCTTATCTTTACCTCTTCCGCATCATCCGCTTTAGTAAGAGCAAAGTCTTATTGCGAAAACGATTTTTGATTGCATAAAAATAATTTTTTAGTCGGCCTTATCGTCTTTAGTGCCGGAATTTTTAAAATAATGGATGGTAGATGAGAAAATACCTATCTTGTTAAATCAGGGGATGGTTTTAACCGGTTTTTACAAGAACTAAAAAGCAAAAAACACTATAAATTAGAATGTTTTTTGCTTTCAAACTTATTTTTTGTCAGCCTGAGTCTAACTAATCATATCAGAAGTCTAGCCCATCCAGATTTAAATAATTCAACTATTTATTTAAATGAATTATGCCTTGATGATCTTAGTCAAAAAGAAACTTTAGCTCTAAAAAGTCTTGGAAATTATGATTTTGACGATCAAGAAAAGGAACTTTTAGAGATCTGAAAAATAATTCTTAAACAAGCGGCACAAACCAAAAATTACGAAAAACACTTTAAATACGGACTTTATCAGATCGATGAAGAACTAACTAAATACAAAAACTTTAATCCCTAACCGGAAATCGAATAAATATATTTATGACTATCCTGAATTAAATGGGAATATTGAAACTTTAAAGGTTAAATTGAAAAAATATTATTTTGATAAAATTGTACCAATTTTATTGGAATATAAATTTTTCAAATAAATTAAGAATAATTTTATTGTTTAATATAAATATAATTAGGAAAAATTTCTAATTTTTTTTGGTTTTATTTTGAAAAATGATATAATTTTTTAAGATACAAGAAGAAGACAATAAGGATTTAAAATGAAAAGCTGAACTAAGAAAGTAAATTGCCTAATCTTTCAAACCAGTTTGATGGTTATTTTTCCTAGTTTTCTTGTTTCGTGTGGTAATCAAGAAAGTCCGGAAATTTTAGTCCAAAATCTTCAATCTCAATCTGTCGAACTTGTTCTTAATAATGTTAAAATCATTCCCCAGGATAAAATAGCTAAACTATTTAAGGTTGAATTAAAAAAGGAAAATACTGAAAATTATCAACAAGTTCAATTTTCAGCTCGTCGTGCTTTGCATAATAATCAACCTAAAATTTTGTTAAAAATTACTGATTTAGAACCTGATTCTAAATATGTAATTAAAATTATTCGCCTAAATGGTCAAATAGAAGAACAATTATTTGTTAAAGGTAATGTTTTTAGAACTAATCCAAGTCCTGTGATTATTTCTAATTCATATAAAAAAATGGATTCATTAGATCCTTCAAGCCAATTTGATTTTCGTGTAGCTCTTTCTGATCAAAATTTATCCTCCCAACTTATCGATGTCCATTATCGAAAAGCAAATATGATTAGATCAGATTATGAAATTCAATCTTTTAAACATAATGTTAAATCTGATCAATTTCTTTATGTTAGTCTAAAAAATTTAGACCGTGATACTAATTATGTAATTTCGGGACTTTATGATCAAAAAGGAAAATTATTAACTTATGATAATAATTTATTCCCCTTATCATTTCGAACAGAAGCCGATATTATTGATGTTCAAGTCTCAAATGCAAAATTCGCTGGACAAATTGATTCTAGTCTTGAAAATATTGATGTTGATTTTGAAGTTAAATTTAGTCCCGGTGTTGTAAAAGCAAATACTGTTAATAATTATTCTTTAGTTTTCAAGCGCGAGAATGAAGGTGTATCATCGGGTTTTGATCAAATAAATAATAATGATGTTGAGTATATCGCGAATTATATAAGGCCAGCTGATGGGGAGGGAAATAGTTTTATTTTCCGAGTAAAACTACCATGAAAGAAACAGCATAATATTTATAAAATTGTTGCTGGTTATAATAAATTAGCACGTGAAACCCGTTTATTTGATCAAAATGTAGTCGATTCACCAAATATTTTAAAAATTAAGCATTCGGTTTTAGAAAAAAAATTAGAAATTGATACATAATTTTTTAAAATATTTGGTAGATCTAGATGAAAAAAATTAATTTTTCCCACTATTTTCGTTTACATACAAGACAAAAATATTTCATCTGAAACAATTTAGATTCTAATTTTCCCGAAAATCCTGATTTTGATGAGGAAAATTTTGAGAATACAGTTTGAAATTTTGAAGCTTTAAGTGAAAATCCTACCGATTTTTCTGAATTACACATTAATATTTTTAAAAATTTTACAACGGAATTTCATACTTTTATTAAAAAAAAATATCCTGAGAAGAAAATTTGCATTGTCTATCCGGCAGAAGTTGAAAAAAAAATTGCGCAAACAATTAGTTTTTATAAAAGTGGAAATTGTGATATTATATTTAACCCATGTTTTGAATATAAAGATGCCGTAGCTCATTCTTCTGTATTTTTTGTATTTAATAAAAAAATAAGCATCCTAAAATTATCAACTTCAACAAAAATTAAAGACTATTTAGCCGCAAATTGAAATTTTTGAATTACAACTTATGCGCTTCGTGGATTTGGAAATGATCTTAATCCAATTGAAGAAGTTTCTTATTTTTTAATTGATACAGTTGAGAATCCAAGAAAAAATCAAACTGAATTTTGTGAAACATTATGAGTTTCAACTAACAAAGGTGTCAAGTCAGTTTCAAAAATAGATCGTGAAGGTCCTTATTATTTTTTTGCAAAAAAAATCGCTAAACAAAACGGCCTTACACTTTTAGAGTTTAATAATCCTTATTTTCTTGAACAAAATCGTCTTGTTAAAAATCTTCTTAGAAACACAGTTAGTAGAAATTCACCAAAGGGGCCTAAAAAAACCAAAAAAATTATCAAAATGATTCCAATAATTGATGCTTTATCCGAAATCAAAGAGGCTAAAAACATAAAAACTTTTAGTCCACCACAGATTTCTGATAATGGGAATTTTGAAAAAAATCCTGATTTTAATATGCTGATGACAAAATTTTATCCTCAACTTGCAAATATTAGTGGTACCCTTTTAAAAGCAAAAGATGCCTTATCGCTAATCGAAGATGAAGAAAAATTACTAATGCTTGAAAAAAATTCTTTTTGATTTAATTTTTTTCAAGAAAATAATAGCATTATTATTAATCAAATTGAGGAATTAAAAAAATTTTTACTAAATTTATATGCAAAAAAAATTGTCTGGTATGATTTTGAAGCTTTTTCCCTTCCATTTCCGCCAATTGATTATGTCCAACCCTTTCAGCAAATTGTTTCCCAGGTTTCGATAGTTTTAACTAATAGAGGCCAAATTTTGAATCAAAATTTTTCAGATAGAAATCTTGTTTTTGATCCAAAAAATTATACTTGAGAAAATTTTTTCCTTATAATTGATAAAATTTATCATAAACATGCCGATTTTTATGTGGTTTTTAATAAATCTTATGAACTCACTAGACTAAAAGAAATGCTTGAGATAATTTTCAAAAATTATCTTGAAAGACTTCCATATCATAAAGCAAAACAAAAATTAGAAGAATATGAGTTAAAAGTAGCTGAAATTATTAAAAAAACGATTGATTTAAAAGACCCTTTTGCGAAATATTGACTAGTAATCTCGGATCTTAAGGGCTGTTATTCAATTAAAAAAATTGAAAATTTTATCACAAAATATAAATATAACCTTAAAAGATTAATAATCCCTTATAAACAATTAGCAATAAAAAACGGACTTGAGGCGATGATCGAATCAATTGATCGTTATTTTAATTTTATTGGTGATAATCAGTGGGAAATAACAAAGAAAAATTTGCAAATTTATTGCCAAAATGATGTAATTGCAATGATTATGGTCTGAGATTTTCTCAAATTTATTTATAAAAATGCAAATAATGCGTCTAATATTAAGGTAATCAAACCCCAAAAAGTTACACTTTTTGAGAATTAAAGCTAAAAAAGTAACTTAATTAGTTTTTAGTTCGAGTAAATAATCCCTACCTTTTTTAGTAATCCTCCGACCACGCGAGGTTTTCTCGATTAATTCCTTCTCAATTAATGGCGGCTCAATAATATTGATAATGGTTTGCCGATGTTCTTTTAAAACATTTGCAATTACATCAAGTGCCACTGATTTTCCCTTAAAAATTTTTACAAGGAGGTTTAAATATTCAATATTTATCTGCGAAAGACCTTGATTATAAATTCCAATACTATCAAAAGTTTTATTAACAATGTCTTTGTCAATTCGTTTTGCATTTAAAACTAGCGCAAAATCACGAATTCTTTTTAATAAATTATTGGCAATTCTTGGTGTATTATTGGAAAAACTTGCAATATATTTAATAATTTCAGTATTCATTTTAAGTTTTAAAACTGCTGAGGAATTCCGAATAATCTGGATCATATCTTCAAGTGTATAATCAACTATTTTAGCAACATAACCAAAACGGTTTTGTAATGGCGTTGAAATTTGAGCAAGTTTAGTTGAAGCGCCAATTAGTGTAAATTGCGGGAGTTTCATCCGCATAATTTTTCTCTCCCCATCAACGCCAATCTGAAGATCAATTACAAATTCTTCCATTGCAGAATATAAAAGCTCTTCAATATTTTTATTAATTCCGTGAATTTCATCGATAAAAATGATGGTATCCGGCGAAATATTTGCTAAAACTGCAAGCACATCTGACTTTTTTTCAAGCAAAGGCCCCTGAACATATTTAATTTTAGCCTCAAGAACATTTGCAACGATGTTAGCCAGTGTCGTTTTTCCTGTTCCTGGTGGTCCATAAAAGAGAATATGATCAAGTGATTGCTTTCGTTTTTGTGATGAGCTAATTAAAATTTGTAAGGTTTCAACTAATTTTTTTTGCCCGATAAAATTTTCAAAACTGCTTGGTCTAATTTCTAAATTCTCTGGCATTTGATATAATTTTAATTGCGTTTTCAATTAAATTTTCAAAATTTTCATTAGGTTCAACTTTTGTAAGCGCATAATCAATTTGACGTGGTTTGAAACCAAGCATTTTCAAAGTATCCTCAAGATTTGCGGCCGTTTTGTCTTCAAGATTTGATTTTTGGATGGTAATATCAGCTAAATCATCCTTTTTTTCTAGTTCTTTTTCTTGAGAGTCTTGATTTGTTTCCTCTGTTTGGTTTTTATGGTTTTCGTTAAATCTTTCGTATTTTTTTTGAAATTCAAAGACTATTTGTTTTGCATTTTTCTCAGAAAGATAAGGAATTTTTGCCAGCGTTTTTCAGTCGTTTGCGGCAATTAAATTAATTAAATTCTGCATTCCCGAATTAAGTGCAGAAATTGCGGTTTTAGGTCCAACCCCTTGAATTGAAATTAGATCTTCAAACAAAATCCGCTCACGGAAGCTCGCAAAACCGTAAGTTATTTTTGTATAGTCATTTTCATGTTCATAAATATAAATTTTGCGATTTTCGTCGCGGCTAAAACGATCGATTCGAGGTACATAAATAAGATAGCCACTGCCGTGGTTTTCAAGAATTAAATAGTTTTTGTTTTTTGAGACAATTTTTCCGAATTGATAGATTTGCATTTTTTGCTCCCTTTTGGTTGTTTTGTTTCAACTAAAATTAAAATTTTTTGCAAAAAAACTTTAAAAAAGGAAAAAATAAGGAAAAATTGGTTAATTTTCCGATTTATCAATAATAAAGCGGAAAATTTTTCTGGGAAAAATTAAATCTTCTGATCATTTCTTTTTTAATTACCAGCTTAATTTTTTCTTTTCTTGCATATTCACCAAGCGATGAAATAATGATGTCGTTTGCCTCGTTTTTCTCAAGCGCGTTAAAATTATCATTTAGGAATAATAATGGTGGTTTTTTGGTATTAAGATAGTAAAAAAGTTTTGAATCAACAGTTTTTTGATAGCAAAGATTGTCAATATAACTTAGATCAATATCAGCAATCTTAGTTTCTGAAGTGATTAAAAAGGTGAATTTTTGAAAATCAAGTACTAAATTACGCATTTTTTGCGCAATTACATCGTTAATTTTATAAATTTTACTAGAATGGTCAAAATTTGACTTTTCAGTAAAAAATTTTAGTAAGTCCGAAATTTTTTGACTATTATAAAAGTCAAAATCATAGACCTGATAGAAAATTTTATGATTTTTAAAATCTTTAACCTCGCCAATTTTATAATTTTCAATATTAAATAAGGGCTGAATTTCGTTAGTCTCAATAATTTGTCGAAAAAGTTTTCTACTTGATTTTAACTCTAAAAAGTTGGTTTTTTCCTTAATAATTAAATCAAAAAATTTCTGAATTTCAATTTTTCAGTCATAATTAATTTTACGGTCTAGATCAATAATAAGTCAAAATAAAAAAGTAGTTAAATTATGATTTTTTAGATAATTTTTATAATAATTTTTTATTTTTTCAAGTATTGTTGTCGATTTTGCGCAAATCTGCATTATTAAAATATTCTCGAAGCTAAAAATTTGAAAATCTGAAATTTTTTTCAAAAATAAAAATTTTTTATTATATGCAAGAAAAAAATTTTTAATAAATTCAGTACTTATTTTGGCTGGAAAACTAAAAGCTATAAGAAAACTGGGAAGCTCAAAATTCAGAATTAATTTTTCGACTACTCGATTTTTAAAGATTTTTTTATTCTTTCTTAAAGAAAAAAATGGTTTTTCTACCTCTTGGATAACAAAACCATTTTCCGGTTTTGCCTGAAAAAAAACCTGAAAATGGTTGTTAAAAAAAAATTTTTTTTTAAATTTTATTGAAATTATTTGCTTTTGCCAATTGGTAAGGCTATTGAAAAAAATTTTTTGAAATTTCTCTTCAAGAAGTTCGACAAAATCCGCCTGAGTTATTCAAAGTCCGGATAGTAAATTTTTGTTTTTAATTATAAATTTGAGGGCCGGGAGCGAAAAAACATCGTTAATTCGGATCCTTTTTAGATCAACATCGTAAGTTAGCGGGACAATATTAGTTGTTTTTATTTTCTTATTATAAATAAAAACTAAGCTAAAAATTAATAAAAGAAGAAACGAAAGCGAGATTAAAATAATCAGGGCAACGAGTAAATAAGATTGTCAATTTAATAGCATTTTAGGTTATTTTATCGATTGATTTATGTGTTTTTATTAGTGTTTTAATCCCTTTATCGCCAGGAATTTCAAAAAATTTAACTAAAATTGAGTCAAATCTGACCTCTAAAACGATGCCACGACCAAATTTTAAGTGATTAATTTGGTCACCAGCAACAAATTCCACTATTTCTGATTTATCTTTGGTATAATTTAGTTTTCCTGTTTCATCAAGTTTACGAAACTGGGCAAACCGTTCAGCTTTAATTTTCATCTCTTTAACAAAAGCAGAGACAATATTTTGATTAGTTTTAAATTTTTGTGGCAAACCGCGGGCAAAAGAAGGCGCGCGATAACCATTTGTTATATATAAAACTCGTTTTGCGCGCGTAACTGCTACAAAAGCGAGTCTTCTTTCCTCTTCATATTCGCTTGTCGAGTTCTGATCGAGTACTTTTTGGGCCGGAAAAACCCCTTGATTCATTCCCACAAGAAAAACATATTCAAATTCAAGACCTTTTGAGGAATGTACTGTTAATAAATTAATTTTATTTTGTGATTCAGTTTGTTCAAAATGAGAAATAGCTGCATAATCAAGATAGTCGGATAATTTTTTTTCAGGATTGGCTTTTTGTCAATTATCCATTATTTTATAGTATTTTTCTAAAAGATTGCGAGTATCAGAGGCTTGTTTTGCATCTTTAATTGCATCAAAATAATCAATTTTTTTCAAAAAAGAGTCAAGAACTTGCGAATAAAACTGAAAAATACAAGGTTTTTTTTCTTCAATTTGACTTTTAAACCGTTTTGCGGCGCTAATTCTTTCTAAAAGTACCTTAATTTTAAGCTGATTATCATGGCCTAAGGGAATTTTTCCTTGTTTTCCTTTAAAATTTATTTTACCAGAATAATATTTAAATAAAAAATCGTGTAAATTAAGACCAAATTGGGCTGCTAATTCATTTAGTTTGTTAATTGTTGCTATTCCAATTTTTTTAGGCGGGACATTGATAATCTGTTCAAAAGCATAAGGATCGGAATTATCAATTACTTTTAGAAAATAAAGCGCTTCACGGATTTCTTTTTTGGTTACAAGCGGGGAAGCTCCGTGCCGAAAATACGGAATATTATGGCCATCAAATTTAGTTTCTATTTGTTTAAAATAAAAATTTGAGCGTGCTAAAATGGCGATATCGCGATAAGTTACCTTATTTTTTGTGATTAATTCCTGAATTTTTCGGTAAATTCATTCAACTTCAGCTCCCCTTTCATTGGCTAAATCCTCAAAGTGAATTTCGATTTTTTCCTTTGAACTAGCAACTAATTTCTTTTTGATCCGATTTTGGTTATTTTCAATTAAATTATTAGCCGCATCGAGAATATTTTGCGTTGATCGGTAGTTTTTATCAAGAATAACCGTCTGGAGATCGGGAAAATCTTGCTCTAAATTTAAGATCAAAGACGGATCGGCTCCTCTTCAAGAATAAATTGTCTGATCAGGATCGCCGACAACAACTAAACGTGTTTTATCTTTGATAAAAATTTTTAAAATTAAATACTGGACCAAGGAAGTATCCTGGAATTCATCTACAAGGACAAAATCAAATTTTCTTTGCCATCTAGACCTAATTTCTGGACTTTTTTCAAAGGCAATTTTAGTATAAAGTAAAAGATCATCAAAGTCAATAATGTTATTTTCTTTTGTTTTTTCAAGATATTTTTGATAAACTTGAACTTTGATTTGATCAAGTTCATTATTTATACTTTTTAGCAAATCCTCAGGTGATTTTTCTCAATTTTTGGCATTAGAAATGAATTTAATTGCATCAAAAGCACTAATTTTTGTCTCATCGCGGTCATCGTTTGCTTTTAGATATTTTCCTAAAAGTTTTTCAACAATTTTTTTCTGGTCTTGTTCATCAATAATGTTAAAACGGTAGTCGCTAAGCGGAATCTCAGAGAGTTCAACAATATTTTTTGCTTCAAGTCGGAGAATTAAATTACAAAGTGAATGAAAAGTAAGAATTTGAATATCCTTTGATTTTTCCCCAACTAATTTTTCCACCCGATTACGCATTTCTTCTGCGGCTTTATTTGTAAAAGTAAGTGCTAAAATTCGACTTGGATATGCAAGAGATTCGTTGATAATATAAGCGATTTTTTTGGTTAGCACACTAGTTTTACCAGTGCCAGCACCAGCAACAATTCTTAGATGGCTAGAGTTACTGATAACAGCAATTTTTTGTTTTTCATTAAGTTGTAATAAAATATTTTGCGATGACATTTTAGTTACCTTTCCAATCAACCGGGATAAAATTCGCCGGAATTGCATTTAAAAAATTATTGGCTAGACCTGATTTTTTAAGATGAATTTCGGTATTTGAATAACGGTCAATAATTGTTGTTTTATGCCTACTAAAAATTGATAAATTATTAATGATTAAGAAAAAAAAGTTAACTTTTGCTAATAAGGCCGGAAAACTAAGACTAATTTGTTGGAATAAATTTAGTTTTTGACTTTGACTGATAAAATTTTCAAAAAAATTAAAATTAAGACCAAAACTTAAATCAACTAATAAACTAGTAATAAATATAGTTAAAATTCAGTTAAGACTTAAAAATATTTCCTTTTTTAGTAAAACTAAAATTTTTGCTTTAAAATTAAGATTTTCTCTAAGAAAATATATTTTTGTATTAGTTAAAAATTGACCTAAAGTTTGTAAAGAAAAACTTACCATAAAAATTCGATAAGTAAAAGTTAGAAAAAAAACTGTTATAATTCAGAGGTAAAATTTTATTTTTGCTCAGTTTGTTAGAATCAAAAATAAATAAAAAAATAATAAAAACAAAGCAAAAAGCAGGATAAAATCAATTAAGCCAGCTAGAAAGCGACGTCAAAACTGTGCTTTTTCAGAATTATTCAATTTTCTCCCTGTTTTACATTAGAATATTTTTACTTGTCCGGGGAAAGGGAATTACATCACGAATATTTTCAATTCCAGTAATATACATTAAAAGTCGTTCAAAACCAAGCCCAAAACCACTTGATCCAGGATTACCATACTTTCTAAGATCTAAATATCACTGAAATTCTTCAATATTCATATTCAATTCACTCATCCGCGCTAATAATTTTTCATAGCGAACTTCGCGTTGTGAGCCCCCAATTAACTCCCCAATTCCCGGAACCAATAAATCAAAGGCTGCTACAGTTTGACCATCTTCGTTTTGATGCATATAAAAAGCTTTTAAATTTTTAGGATAATTTATAATTACAACAGGCATATGAAAAATTTCTTCGGTTAAAAACCGTTCATGTTCGGTTTTTAGATCACAGCCAAAAAATAAATCTTTTTCCTCAAATTTTTCTTGATGTTCTAAAAGCAATTCAATCGCCTTTTCATAACTTATTTGAGTAACTTGAGAATCACAAAATTGAAGCAAACGCTTTCGGAGATTTTTATCCCCGGCTTTTTCTAGAAAAATAAACTCATCTTTGTTGCGAATTATTACTGATTTTATTACTTTTTGAAGTAATTTAACTGCTAATTCGATAATTTGTTCTAAAGTAAAAAAGGCCACTTCGGGTTCAATCATCCAAAATTCGGCAGCATGCCTTCTCGTATTTGAACGCTCAGCCCGAAATGTTGGGGCAAATGTATAAACTTTTTTAAAACCAAGAGCATAAGCTTCAGCATGAAGTTGTCCGGTTACACCTAAGGTCGTTTTTTTATTAAAAAAATCTTTATTTTCATCATCAACGATAAAAACTTCACCAGCTCCTTCGCCATCATTTGAGGTTAGAATTGGGGCTGAAAAATTAATAAATCCTTGCCTGCGAAAAAATTTATGAATTTCAAAAAATAGCGCTGATCTTAGTTTCATAATAACACGAAATAAACGACTTCGATGGCGAAAGTGAGGCATTTGGCGGAGAACCTCAAGGGAAATTTCCTGATTTTGAATCGGAAAATTTGTGTTATAATTATTACCTTTAATTTCCAAAGTCTCAACTAAAACTTCGCCAAATTGTTGACGTTCAGGTGTATTTGAAAAAATTCCGGAAATTTCAACTGCAACACCGAGGGCTAAATTTTCTATTTTATCAAAGTCAATAAACTCTTTTTTTAATACACATTGTAAATTTTTAAATGAAGAACCATCATTTAATTCAACAAATATAATTTTTAAATTCCCGCGAATGTTAGTTATCCAGCCCTGAATTAGAACCTTTTTTTGGTTATATAATTCAGGATGAATGGAAATTTCGTTAATAGTTTGGAACATATTTTCACCCCATATTATTATAAAAACTCTTTTATTATATCATAAAATTTAGGTTTTTTTACTATAATTAAAATAAAAATAAGTTAAAATTAAAACATTTTCTATCAAAAATACAAGAATTATAAAATTTTCTAAATTTTTAAAATTTAATCTTATGTTCGTAAAAAAATTTGTTATTTCTAATAAAAAAATTTAAATTTTTAGAAAATTAAACTTTTTTTGTTGTAAAATAATTTTTTTATCCTTTTTATAGCCTTAACATAGATAACTAAAAAAAAAAAAAAAAAAAAAAAAAAAAAAATGTTAACCAAATAATTTTGTGGTATAATATTTTTCGATTTCATATTTATTATGAGTTTTCAAAAACTAAATATTATTTATTTTTGGAAATATGGGTTAAATTCCCACCTCATAATAATTCTATCAACTGGTGCGCCGGTATGAAAAATAAAAAACTCGTAAATTTTATTAATTTTGAAACTTACGAGTTTTTTATTTTAAAACTTTTATAACTTTAACATTTTCATTGGCAAGGTATTTAAAGCCACTCTTTTGGTTTGATGGATAAAATTGTTTGATCGATTCAGCTAAATTATATTCTTCGGTAACCAGGGGGATCCCACCTGATAATGAAATATTGGTATTTAATTTATCGTAATAATTTTTTTCAATTTTCGAATCATCCGTATAAAAATTATCAATTAAGCCAAATGCATTAATAAATTGTAGTTCGCCATCCTTGTTAAAAACACCAGAACCTGAGGCTCCGCGGCCGTTGTTTGTATAAAAATATAAGGAGAGTCGAGAAAAATTTTCTTGTGGGTTAGTGGCATAAACCCCTTTAAAGTTGTTTTTCATCGCTTTTGACTTTGGTCAGAACAAGGAAAGATTGAGATCGTAACTAAAATCTCCTTTTTTTCAAATTTTTGGTGATATTTTTACAGCAGGAGCGTTCTGCATTTTTTCCCAGAAATTAATAAATCCTTGATATGAGCCTAAAAAATCATTAAATTTGGACTCAATTGTGTTTTTGCTCTCGCTGCTATTATGGTTAATTTTGTTATTTTGTTGAATTCTGGTAAGTATTTCCTCCCTTTTTTCATTATAAAATTTTGCAAGATTTTTTAAGTCTTCAATAAATTGTTGATATTTAAAATAAAATATGCCAACATCGAATTTTTTATTATCAAAATCAGTAGGAATTAAGAAATATTTATTATAAAAATCAATAAGAAACTCTAAAACTTTTCCTTGATCAAACTTTGTGACTTTATTCTCAAAAACCTCTTTTAAATAAAAAAGAAAAGCGGTGTTATCCCTATCAAGATGATAAATCTTGCCATTTTCATATCACTCGATAAAATTACCGCCTAATTTATTTCAAAATCTTAAATTTTGCGAATTTATTTGAAAATTTGCATCTTTATAACTATATTCGCTTGGTTTTATTACATGATTATTTGTGATCAATAATGCTTTGCCGTTACTAGCATCTAAAATCGTTGCCGTTGCAGTGCGAAATTTAATATTTTTTTGGTAAATTGAATCGTATTTATTTGATTTAAGTGGTTGAGAATAAACACCAATTTTATCAAGCTGAAAAATTTGGTTTCTGCTTTTTGAATCAAAAAGTGTAAATTTTTGATTCAAAATATCAGATTTAAATGGTTCTTTTTCCTCAATTAGCTCATTAATTTTTGGATAATTTAGATCATAGACTAACAAATCATCATTTTCAGAGCCAAGAAATTTTTTCTCATTTTCTTTTGTGACAAAATTATTATCAGTATTAAAATTAAACATCTTATATTCTTCGGGAAAAATTATGTGATTTTTCTTAATTTTTTCAAGGTCAAAATCAGAAAGCATACTAAAAAAAGCTTCCTTCTGACCTAATTCCATATTTAAATCATCATTTTCTTGATTTGCAAAAGTAGCATAACTATTAAATTCTAAAAAATTACTTATGCTATTTGTATCAATTTTATTAATTTTTTTTTGACTTTTTTCTTTTATGGATTTATCATTTAGAAGTAGCTCAAGACCACTAAAATTTTTATTTAATCAAGCCCGAGAAAAATAACTATAAATAAAATAACCGCCAATAGCAAGGCTAATTGGAAAAATTGCAGATAATGAAAGTAAAATTTTTTTCCTTTTTGTCATTTAGCCTCCTCAATAACAGGCAATAAATTTAAGTATCTAAATAATTATATAAAAAAATGGAAAAAAGTTAAGAAATCCGCTAAAGAAATTATTAATTAAATTTAAATGTTAATCATTAATAAACTTTTTATGATATAATTTTAAAATAACTTAGACATTTAATTGTCTGAATTTGTAGAAGGAATTTAATGAAAAAATGACTATTTTCCTATGTTTTAGTTGTTAATTTTTTGGTTTCTTGTGGGGGAAATAGTGTTAAAATTGAATTTAGCCAGCCTAATTCTATACCATCATTTCAACCAGATGATAAATTCAAAAAAGATCTATATCGTCTTGAATTGACTAGTCAAAATTATTCATATAATAAATTTAAAAATAAATTTAGCAATTTTTTTAATGAGATTAAGTCACAAAATAATACCGAATTTCCTTTCGCTTGTGCTAATAATGCAAGAACCTGTTTAGATGAAGGTGAAATAACTTACATTGTAATCAAAAAGTTAGTAAAATTAAAAATTCTCAATTTTATACCTGTTGCAAAAATTCCTTTACCTGATAATCTTCCTGCCCAACAAGTAAGTTTTATAAAAATGGCCCATCAATTTGATGACCAAAATAAAAAATTAGAACTTGAGCTTGAATTTGGTCATTTTCACTCAAGTCAGCCACATATAATTGGGCAACAAAGTTTTAAAATAAATTTTCTTGCCGATTAATTTAATTTTAAAATATTATTTAGACAAAAATTTTTAAAATTTTCTATAAAAAATAAGGAGATAAATGGAAATTGAAGATAAAATTCTTGAACTTTTAAAAAAATTAAAAATAATCCCAAATTCAAAACAGATTTACATTCAAGCGCTAACTCATAAAAGTTATAATTTTATTAATCCTGATAAACCACATTATGAAATGCTTGAGTTTCTTGGTGATTCGGTAATTAATTATGCGGTTTCAAAGGTGATTTATGATAATTTTTATAAAAATGAGGGAAATTCAACCCAAATTCGATCCTTACTTACATCAACTTCGAGTTTAGCAAATGCAACAAAAAAAGTTGGGCTAATGAATTATGTCTTGCTTGGTAGAGGTGCTAGTGAAATTCGTGAAAACAACAAGTTAAAAGCCGATATTTTTGAATCTTTTTGTGCGGCGATTTTATTAGATCAAGGTTTTGAGAAATTAAACGAATTCTTGTCTGAGTATTTATATAAAGATGTAAATTTTGATACTGAAAAACAGTATAAAGACCCAAAGTCAATTTTTCAGGAAAAAATTCAAACTTTTTCAACCTCAAACAAGATCCACTACCTACACACAAAATTAGTTGATGGAACTTTCCGCGTTGATCTTATTTGGGAGAAAAAAAAGTACGGAATTGGATATGGCAGATCGATAAAGGAAGCAGAATTTGCCGCTGCTACTAACGCCTTAAATATTTTTGCAGAGACTGAGGAAAAGTAAAATTAGTTTTTAAAAATAAATTTTAAAAATAAATTCATTAATTTTTTAGTTTTTGATTGATATTAGTAACAATAAAAATTAAAATATTGCCTAATTTAGAAATTTTCAAAAATATGCAATATTTTAAGTAATTTTTTTAAAAAAAAATTTATTTACTTGGTTATTTTTTCAAATTTTTTGTCCATTTTTTGCTATAATTTGTGATTATGACACTGTTTTTAAGTAATTTTGTAAAAAAAATTAAAAATTTCTTTTACAAAAACCGTTTGATTTTTCGTTTTTCGAGTTTTGAATTAGTAATATCTGGTTTTTTAATGGCAGTGTTCTTAATTGTTTCTTTTTTATTCAAAACTACTGTTCCAACTCGTTTTAATATCGCTTTTGAATTACCATTTTATGTTCTAATCGGTATACTTTTACATTGATTTAAGGGAATAATTGTTGCTTTTAGTTTTGATTTTGGTAAATTATTACTAACAAGTCGAGTTATTTTTTGAACCCCTGAATATGGAATTATTCCAATTTTAGTGGCAATAATTTCGTCTTTAATTTTTAGTTTAGTTACAAAAAAAGATATTTTTTTAATATTTTTGCTTATTGGAACATATATAATTGTCATTTTCGTCTTTTTTTATTACTTTTTTAGTGAAGAACAAGTAATAAAAAAAGTAGCAAAAGACTGAAAAAATGTCTTTAGCAAAAAATTAGTTCTAATTTTAATTGCAGTTTTTGGATCAATTCTGCTTACTTTCTCAACTTTTTTGTTGATTTTTTATTGAAAAAAACGAACAAAAAAGTTAAAAATAGCTCTGATAACACTTTTTGTTCTTGGTTTTTGTTTTTTAATTTTCCGCTGACTCTGACATCCTTTTGCTTTTATAAAATATTATAATCGGTTTTTTAACAGGAAAGGAAAAGACCGTCTGGTTCAGGATTATTTTTTCTTTTATCTAACGCCAATTATTTTAAAATCAACTGTTTCCTTCCCAATTTATGCCCTAATTTTAATCCGTTTGGTTCCTCTAGTCCAATATTTAAACAAAAAACATAATTATCGTTGAATTTTAGGTTATTAATTTTTTCGTGGAAAAAATGGTTTTTCTAATTTTTTGAAATTAATTTTATCAAATTTATCTAATTTAGTAATAAGTAGAAAGTTTTTCTCGTTAATTCCAAGAAATTCAAGAATTTCGTTAGTTTTTTTAGGCATTGCGATGCTTAAAAAAACAGTTATAGCATAAATTCCATTGAGAACCAAAATTAAACCTTGGGCCAGTTTTTTTAAATTTTTTTGATTTCAAAGTTGTTTAATATCAAAAAAGCCGTTTAAATTTTTTGTTAATTCAATTACTGTTTTAAATGCTTTTTCAATTTCTAGTTGATCAAAGTTATCGCAAAATTCATCTAAACTAAGCAGGATTTTCTCATAAAAACTAATATCTGTTCAATCAAGATCCGCAATTTCAAATAATAAAGGCTGATCAAATTTTTTCACTATCAAGGCAATTGTTCTACTTATTAAATTACCAAAAGTATTTACAAAAAAAGAATTATAAAAATTTTCTAATAAATTTTCATCAAAAACACTATCATTTTTAGTGTTTATTTGGCTGACAAAATAAAATTTAATAATTTCTGGATCAAATTTTTTTAGCAAATCAAGTGGATTTATCACATTTCCTTTTGATTTTGACATTTTTCCCTCAGGGGTGATTAGTCAACCGTGAGTTAAAATTATGCTTGGAAGGGGAAAATTGAGCGATTTTAGAAAAATTGGCCAATAAATACAGTGAAAACGGGCAATTTCTTTGCCAACTACTTGAATAATTTGGGCAGAATCAGTTCAAAAATTTGATTTCTTAGGATTTTCTAAATCAATTTGGTCTTTAAAAACTGATAAATAACTAAAAAGTGCATCAAGTCAAACATAAATTGTCTGATTTTCAAATTTTTGATCAAGAAAAATACCTCATTTTAGATTTTTTCTTGTCACTGATAAGTCTTCAAGTCCCTTTTGTAAAAAATTCTGCCTTAATTCATTTGCGATTTTTGAATCAAAAATGAATTTGGGATTTTCCAAAAGAAAATCCTCTAGTCATTTTTGGAATTTTTTGATCGGAAAAAAGTAGGATTTCTCACTTATTAATTCCATTTTTGCCCCACTAACGGGGTGAAAATAGCTTCCATTTTGATAAACAGCTTGACTTTGACTGAGAAATTCCTCATCACTTATCGAATAAAGCCCTTGGTATTCACCATTGAAAATATGATTATCTTCATACATTTTTAGAAAAATTTTTTTGATAAAATTTTTATGATTTAAATTTGTTGTTCTTTGAAAATAATCATAGTCAATTTCAAATTTTTCTCATAAAAATTTGAAATTTTCGACATTTTTATCAACAAATTCCTGGGGTTCAAGATTTGCTTTTGCAGCTAGTTGAGAAATTTTTTGACCATGTTCATCAGAACCAGTAAACAATCTAGCCTCAAATCCGGACATTTTTTTAAAATTTCTAATTACTCATGCAAGCACTGTTGTATAAAGATGCCCAATATGGAGTCTCCCGCTAGCATAATAAATTGGAGTTGTGATATAACATTTTTTAGTCATCTTTGACCTTTCTTGCAACATATAATCTTTGAATTTCTCTACGATAGATATGTAAATTTTTATTTTGCGGGTGAAGATAAAGATTATGAAGATAGTTTGTCCCTCATTGCCCTTTAAATTCCGATTCAACCAGTGCAAATTTGGGACTTGAGCCAACCCGGGTCATTATAAACTGAATTTTTTTGGGTTCAAAATGATTTTCTCTTAATAGTTCAATTAGATCAACAAAACGTTCAATTGGCAAGACTAATGCAAGCTTGCCTTTTTGTTGGATAATTTTACTTGCACCTGAAATCAACTGTGATAAATTAAGACTAAATTCATAGATGGCATTTAAAAAATCGGAATTAACCTTTTTTAATTTTTTAGTTCCGATTTTAAAATAAGGCGGATTTGCAAAAATTAGGTCATATTTTTGCAACTGTTTTTGATTATGCAAAGGTCAAAAATGGTTAAAATCCATATGAATAAGCCTGATTTGTGAACCTTTTTTGTTTAGTTCAACATTTTTTTGGGCTATTTTTATAGCGTTTTCATTAATTTCGAGTGCATCAATTTCAAGCAAAGATTTGCGATGAGCAACTAAAATTGCCAAAGCGCCATTATTTGTGCCAATTTCTAGTGCTTTTTTAATTTTTTTTGATAAAGTAAGGAAATTTCCGAGCAAAATTGTATCAACTGAATAATTAAAGCTAGTTTTATCTTGTCAAATTTTTAGATCGTCATTATAACCTAAATTATTCAGTTCAAGATTATTTTTCATTAACAAGACTGATTAATTTTGGATTTTTTCGATAAAAGCGGCCAAACTTAGCGATTTTTTCATTGTTTAAAACGGTAGCATCAGCACTAAAATGGTGCCGAAGCTGAAGCATAAATTCACCGACTCCATAGGCATCACTTGGCGCATTTTCTTCTTCTAGTTTTTTAATTTTCTGAGGATTAAGCCCGGAGGAAACGATAATTTTTACGTGTTGGCCGTTGTTTTTATCAAGTTCTTGCCGTAATTTTTTAACTAATTTTGCATTAATTCCAAATTCATCACTTTGGGGATCTACAAACATTTTATCTGCAATATTTTTAGATGTATCAATTCGCACACCCGCTAATTTTGGCCCGAATTCGGCAAGCACTTCAAGGGCGGCAGTTAAAACATCGTTGTTAAAATCAACAAGCGCAACTAATTCTTTTTCGGGAAAAACTTTTGCATATGCCCTACAAGCCTCGATTAAATTTCCTTGAAAATTTTGGATTAAAAAATGAGGCATTGAACCAAAATTTTCTAAGCTGACATTTCCTGCTTGAGCTTGATTAGAAAAAAGATTTATCCCGCCAATTCGGGCTGCTTTTCCATCAATTTCATGCATAAGATAATGATCAGAACGATCAGCCATAAAAATAATATCCTTATTGTTAGCTGCTCTTTTGCATAAATAAGCGTTTGTGGCAATTGAGGTTGAACGGGCAAGAATTCCATCAATCATCCCTTCAAAATGACCAAATAAATGAATCGGACCCTCTAATTCAAGGACAATTTCTTTCCTCCCAAGACGGCTGCCATCTTTTAAATAGCGAATTTTATACTTTTTATAATCGGTATTTTCTTTTAGTAATTCAATAACTTCTTTCATTCCAGCAAGAATAGCAAATTCGCGGCGTTGAAAAAATTGTAAAATGACGATGTTGTTTGGGTTAAATTTTGCAAGAACTTTTTGACTATCTAAAAAATAATCGGATATATATTTATTTTTGTTTCATTTAGACATAATAGTTTTAAAATCAAAGCCCCATTTAAAAAAGGAGCGAAAAATTACGTATATTTATTATACTATATTTTTTATAGTTTGCAAGTAAAAAAAATTTTTTTAAAAAAATTATAAAAAAAACACCTTTTTATTATAAAATTATGGTTTGCAAACTTTTAATTTTTATAATTTTAGAAAGGTGTTTATTTTTTTATTTAAAAGGTAAATAAATTTTAAAACTGAATTTTTTTAAAAGATATTAAATGCGTTATCGAAAGCAAGATTTAATTTTGCTGCTTTTTTACTTTCATAACTATGCTTTTTTTGTGATGCGATAATGCCGATTTCAACCTGATTTCCTAATTGCGGATTTTGATAAAGTCCGTATGAAAATTTTAAATCTTGATTGAAATTTTTGCGGATAATGTTAAGAATATCGCTAATTTCGGCTTGTAAAATCGAATTATCTGCTGTTATTGTTACTAACATTTCTTCCGCAGCGAAAAGATCAAATTCGACAAAATGGTTTTTAAGTGCCTTTTTAGTTGCAATAATTCCCCGATTTTCACCCTTAGCGATTGCTGAGGTAACGAAAACAAAGTTATTATTTGCAAGAATCGACTCGCTGATTGAATTATTAACATGAACTAATGCATTGTTTTGGCAGAAAGCCTTAAGAATAATTCCAATTTTGGCTTGAATATTTGTGGTTATTAACTTAAATATATTTTCAAGAAAAAAGCCAGAATAATTTTCGCTTATTTGCTCATTTGATATTATAATTAATGAATCCACTACTTTTTTTAGCTCACTGAGAACATCAAAACTCGTTTGCTGGCGAATTTTTGATTCATTTTCTAAAGGATTTGTTGCAATTACAATTACGATAATTCCCATTTTTTGGGCAATATTTGCAATGGCAAGACTAAAACCTGAACCAGTTGCGCCACCAAGACCAACAATCAAAAACAAAATTCTAACATTGACAAGGGCCAATTTAATTTCTAAACTTTTATCTAAAATAGCCCGATTTGCTTTTTGTCAGTTATATCTAAAATTTGATTGTGGAATAATTAGTGAATTTTGCCTATTTAAAAAATTGGAATTTGTATATTCATCAGCTGAATTAATAAAAAATTTTGGAAAACTAGCTTGATCAAAATTGATTGACTCAACAATTTTTGATCCAAAATCACCTAATCCCATTAGCATAATTTTACTACATTTTTCCATAGTATTTCTACCTTTTTTTGGTTCCAATTTTTATCTATTTTTTAAAAGAAGTCGTAATTTTGCTGATTTTGCTCGCGGATTTGACTTTAATTCATTAGCTTTTGGTCGGAAAACTTTCATAGAAAATTTTGGTAAACCTTTTTGAAAAAATTCCAGTTTGTCTTTTCTAATTAGATCCAAAAATGCTTTTTTAACGATTCGATCCTCTAACGAATGAAAGGTAATAATTGCTACTTTTGATCCTTGCTTTAAAAATTTTGGTAACTTTTCTAACAACTTTTGCAAGGAATCAAGTTCATTATTAACTTCAATCCGAACAGCCTGAAAAACATTTTTTATAAAATTTTTTTTAACTAACACCAGCGCAGGAATTACTTTTTTTACAAGATTCACCAGCTCAAAAGTAGTCTTCAAAGGGCGAGAGTTAATAATTGCTCTGGCAATTTCGCGTGCATAGGGAATCTGGCCATATTTAAAGAAAATTTCAACTAATTTTTCATAGGGATATTCATTAAGAACAATAAAAGCACTAAGTTTTTGACTCTTATCCATTCGCATATCTAAATTGCCATCTTTAGAATATGAAAATCCCCGCTCGGGATCATCAATCTGCGGAGATGAGACTCCTAAATCGATGATAAATCCATCAACAAATTGAATTCCTAAATTTTCAAGATAGAAATCAAATCTGGAAAAATCTGACCAAATAATTTCAATGTTTTGCTTATATGCCAATAATTTTGGTCTTGTTTGATCTAAGGCATCCTGGTCTTTATCAAAAACAACCAATTTTCCATTACTAATTTTTTCAAGAATCGCTAAGGAATGTCCGCCGCGTCCTAAAGTTAAATCAACATAAAATCCTTTTGGGTTAATTTCCAGGGCTAAAATAAGTTCCTCTAACAAAACTGGAACATGCATTTTATAATTCAACTCCCGATTTTAGCAACTCTTTTTCAAGATCAGCGGTCATTTCGCTATCAGAAAATTTTGCATAAAATTGTTCGTATCTTTGTTCTGGTCAAATTTCAATTTTGTTATTAACCCCAATTAAATATAAATTTTTACTGATAGTGGCAAGATCAAGAAGATTTTTCGGGATCAAAAATCGTCCTTGTTTATCAGCAGAAACTTTGACTGTATTCCCAAAAAAATATCTTGCAAAATCACGAAGTTTAGGATCGAGTGAATTTGCTTTTCCTATTTTTTGGGCTAACAAGTCAAATTCTGTCTGGCTTCTGATTTCAAGGATTTTCTCCAAATTAGCAGAAATATAAAAGTCGCCTTCAAGTTCATTTCGAAAAGCAGGAGGCATTACAATTCTATTTTTCTCGTCTAATATTCTAAAAACAGTTCCAAACATTTCCGCTTGTCTCCACTATCAACCACAATTATACACTAACAAAGAAAAAAAACCAAAAAAATATTTTTTTTATTTTTACAAATTACTTTTTACTAAAATAAGTCGACCGAAAAAAAATAAAAATTCTTTATATAAAAATTAGTTAAGTGGAGTAAAAATGACCAAAAATTAGCTTAATTATTAAAATTAGATAACTTTGTGGTTAATTTTTTAGAAAAAATTGCAAATTTTTAGTCAAAAGTGGTAATTAATAAAAAAATTTGAGTAATTAATTTCTAGGTAATTTTTCTCTGAAAAAAGATTTTTGTTTAATTTTTATTTTTCGAAAATTTCATTTTTTTAGAAAAATTTATAAAAAAGTCTTGTTTTTTATAAATTTTTATTTAATTTGAAACTTAATTTCAAATATAAAATTAAAAATTCAGTAAATAAAACAATTAAATCCTGTTTTTGCCTATATAATATAAATAAGTAAATTTTATAAAAAAATAGTTCTATATTAAATTCAAAGTAATTAAATTTAAATTCTAATTTTATCAACTATAATTTATCCAGTGGAAAAATTTAGGAAAATTTAGCTAAATTTGTTTTATTCGGTTAATTTTTGTAAAAATACTTAAACTACATTAAGGTTTAAAACAGATTATGAATTTTTAGGTTAATAGTTTTTTTTAACTTTGCCCAAAAATTAGGCTAACTTAATCAGCTATTTATGGTAAAATTAAATAAAATAAAATAAAATAGTAAACAAGTAAAAAATTGAGGAAAAAGGGGTTTTATGAATTGAAACCAGGACCAAAATAAGGCAAACTCTAAATTTAAGGAGGCAAAACAATCAAATTTTTTCATCCCTAGAAACCCTAGTCAAAACAGTAATATCAAAAGTCAAAATAGTAATTTTGCCTCCCGCGACCGTAATTATCAGCAAAATAGCAACTTTCAAAAAGCAAATTATGTAAAAGAACAAAAATTAAGCAACCCTAACCCATTTGATGGAAACATTCAGGAAGCTGAAGTTAATTTAAATCAAAATGAAATTGAGGCAAAAAATAGTCCTGAATATTATAGTCAGACTAAAAATAGTGCAAATTATGCAAATTATTTGGAAAATAGAACTACATTTCAAGCAGGACAGGATAAACAAGAAAAAAATATAAATAATGTGTTTGTCGAGCCAAAAAAAACTACAAAAAAGGTAAAAAAAAACTATTCAAACCTGTTACATGAAGATGAAAATCAATTCTTTAATTATCTTGCCGATACAAAATCAGTTGTTGAAATTTCTGATCTAAACGCAAAAATGAATTATCGCGAACAACATACAAGCTGGATCAATAGTTTTTATCAACTAAATTTTGAAATTTTTCAAAAACATGAAAAAACTCTAGAAAAAAAGCTAAATCCCCTTGAAAAGCTTTGAAAAAATATTTCTTTTACGGCAAAATCGGTCTATTATACAATTATAACCTTTTTTGTCTCATTTTTGATGTTAATCTTTTGATTAATTTTTGCTGGTTTTGGTAATTTTATTTTTTGACCATATATCGTATTTGTTAGTTCTTTTATCGCCTTTTTGATGATTATTCAAGTTCTAATTTATTTTAATAATTCCAAAAATCGGCAAAAAAGCCAAAAAATTATATTTTATTATATTTTAGACTCGTCTTTTTTATTAACCAACTATTTAGTAAGACTAATTTTTTTATTAAGCCCACTTTTTACCGATAAATTAATATTTTTTATCATAAACGAAAATATTTTAAAGATAACTAATAATTATATCGAAATTCTATATTATATTTCTTGATTTCCTACATTGAGTTATTTCTTTGGAATTTGTTTTTTTATACCGATTAAATGATCGGAATGCGTTAAAAATTTTTGACTCACATTTGGAATTTTTAAAATTTTTTCTTATCTTAATTTAGTCAAGGAATACCGAATAAAAGTTGTTGATGAAACCTTACGCAAAAAATTAAATGCAAAATGGTGTAATCTATATCAAATTGGGCGACCACTTAGTAACTCGCTCCATCCTGCCTTTATTTATGCATATAATGTAATAAAAACTAATCCAAATTTACCAATTGAAGAACAAGATAAGCTAGTTGGTTTTGTTTTTAATTCTGTTAGTAATGATATGAAAAAATATTACTAGTTTTTCTTAGTTTTATATTTCCTGTTTTTTAAATTTTTGCAAAAAAATTAATGTTTTTTGCAAAAATTCCCATATTTTTTAAAAAAATATGGGCATTTTCCTTCATTTTGATTAATAACTTAAAAGCTTCAAATAAACTTAGAATAGAATTACTTTTTATTATATCATGAAGATCTTTCTGGTTTGGATTTATGTCATTTAGTTTTGAGTTTAACTTGTAAATTGATCAGGCCCCGGAAAAATATAGCGCTTTTTCTCGAACATTTTTGTGAATATCAACAAAACATGTGACCATTGTTAATTTAATATTGCTATCGGAATTTGTTTTAATATATTCGTTATAGTTTTCATATAATTTTTCGGTTTTTTGCTCATCATTATCATTTTTATAAGTTTTAATCTCAAGATAAATTACAAGTGGCATTAAGAATTATTTCATTATCATATTCTAAATTTGACTTAAGCCCTAAATTATAGTATTTTTTTGTTTTTAGCAGTTTTATTTTATCGCCATTTAGTTCTTTTTCACTTAATTCGATTAGATTATGTTTTTGATCAGGGTTTGCTGTCATTTTAAAGACAAAATTAGCACTATTTTGCATTTTTTCTTCAAAAAAAGGATCATCTTTATTAGTTCTGATTTTTAGATCGCCTCCGATATGAGTCTCATCGCGGATATATACTAATTTATAATTTTTAGATTTGATCTCGACCAAAAATGATTCAATTGCTTCTTCTTGGCGAAGAATTGAATTTTTCCGAAATGAAGCCGAGCCGATAATATAAACATTATGGACTTCTGCATAAAATTTATAATTTTTTTCGATTTTTGTACTTGTCTTTGATTTGAAGGACTTTAAATACGATGAATTTTTAGATTTTTATTATTAATATAATTTTTATATTTTAGAAAACTTTCCTGGATTTGCCCAGGGAGATTAGCACTTGATAAGGTAGCAATAACAAAAACAAGTTTAAGCTTATCTTGAGATTTACTTCAAGTAATTAAATAATCAATGAAATTGATCATCATAAAAGTTTTTCCAGAACCAGTTGGGGCTTTAAAATAAATTGCTTCTTTTTTTCTTTACTAAGAGAATTACGCGCTTTTTTAAATAATTTTTTAACAACGTTTTTTTGGACATCTATCTAAATACATTATTTTTTATCCTTTTTTTGAGGCAAAAGCGCAAGGAGATAGTTAAGATATTCAATTAGATTTATCTTATTTTTGCTAGAAATTCCAAAATTAGTTAACATTTTTTCTAGTTTTTTAACTAATAAATTAACATCATTTTCCTTGTTAAAAATTTCTGTATTAAAATAATTAATTCGAAAAACATCTAAATTAGTTTTATAAGGTTGATTTTTCTTAATCCAGTCAAAATTTTGCTCTTTTTTTGTTCCAAAACCGTGATTTATTCGAAAAAGTCTTTCATAAGTTACATTTTCGGCAATTTTATTTTGATTATTAGTTATCAGAGTAAAACTGCGAGTGCCTCCATCTTGGAAATTTAGTTCTAAAACTGCCTGACCAGTTGTCCCACTTCCGGCAAAAAAATCAAGAACTCTTGCATTTTTATTGGGGTGTAAATTAATTAGATATTCTATTAACGCAGTGGGTTTAGGAAAATTGAAAACCTTTTCCGAAGATTCGCTAAATATCTTGTTTAATTCTTTAGTAGCGGACTTATTATTGAATTTTTTACCTAAAATAAATGATTTAACGGTGTAGGATTGATCAAATATTTTTACTTTTATTCTATAATTTTTATCATTTTTATCCCTTGGCTCCACAATAACAAGATCATTAATTTGGTTCATTATTTTCTTCTTACCTCAACGCCAAACTAATTGAATATTTTTGCTATTTTTACGAGGTCAAATTTCAATAAAATCATGTTTTGAATCAGGCTCTTCCACCGTAATATCTCATAATTTATTTTTCTCATTAATTTTCCGCGCGTAAATTGGGAAAAATAAATTAGGACGAGTTTTAGGGTTAAACTCACCATTTGAATTTTCTAAATTATCTCTCAAAATGTATTGAGTGGAGTTATCTTCTTTTTGTTCTGGGCTATTATCATAAATTTCCTTATTTACATCAGGGTCTTCATTGAAAATCACATTAGATCTCTCGGGATAAACAATAGGCATAAAGTTATTGGCATAATCTTTATCAATTTTATTAAATATGAAATTATTTTTTTTATAGAGCAATAAATATTCATGGCAAAGGGCCAAATTTGTATTTACTTGGCGACCTGATAAATTTGAAATAAATGGAAAATTAGCAACAAAATTTTCTTCCCCGAAAATTTCATCCATTAAAACTTTTAAATAAGCCTGTTCGGCATCATCGATTGAAACAAAAATTATTCCATCATCTTTTAGAAGGTCCTTTGCTAATTTTAATCTTTCATTCATTAAATTTAGTCAACCATTACGCGAAAATTTATCACGATAAATAAATTTACTTGCTTTTATATCATCTTTTTCATTAGCAATTGAATTCCCATCATTTTTAGTTGCCTCAGTATTATAAGGCGGATCGATATAAATTATATCAAAGCCGCCTCTCTCTCTCTCTCTCTCTCTCTCTCTCTCTCTCTCTCTCTCTCTCGATTACTAATAAATTTTTTAATCCATCATAATTTTCACCAATAATTAAGGTATTTGGATTTTGATTATTTTCATTGAATTTAAAACTAAGATTTTCATCTTTTTCTAAAATAGCAACAGTATTTGTATCACTTTCAGGGGCAGAATCAAAGCGAAAACCGGTTTTAATTCGTTGAGAAATAAACTGAAAAACATATTCAAGTTTATTATCCGGGAATTTTTCAAGAATTTCATAGGCTAATTTTTTTTGGTCAGAATTTAGTTCTTTTGATGAAATTTCATCTAATTTTTGTTTGTAGATTTCTAATAAATTTGGGATTTTTGAATCTGTCATTGAAAATTTCCTTTGTAAATACAATTTTTATTTTAAACATTATAATATATTTTATTAAATTAACTATTAATATATTTGTTTAATTTGAATTTAAAAGTTAAATTTGATAAAGCTAAAAAAAAAAAAAAAAAAAAAAAAAAAAAAACTAAATTTTTTTGCTAAATTTTTAAAAAAATGTGTGATTTTATTTTTTATGAAAAAACTTTACTAATCTAAATTCAAAGAATAATAACACTTAAAAATTATTTATCTTATTTATTTTTTTAAATTTAATTAAATATTTTAAAAAAATGATATAATCAAAACAAAAATTAAAAAAATAACATAAACAAATCTAAAAAAGAAGACAAAATAAGGAAAAAATCCATATACATTTGGTTTAAAATAATTTGAATATTTATTTCAAAATTTAATTTTCTTTATATATTTTTTTTCTTAATAAAAATTCAAAAATTGGAGAATTATATGCTTAAAGTAAAAAAATTTTTTCAATTTTCATTTGCGATAGGTACAATAACTTCGTTAGTTTTTGTACCTATTTTTTCATTTAATCAAAATAAAAACTTAATTAATAATGAAAAATTAGCAACAATAAATTTTGCAAGTAAAAAATTTGTTGTTAATGATTGGAAAATTCCAACTTCCAAATCTACTGATGGAAAAAAATTATCAGACAAGGTATCTGATACAATTGAATTAAAACTATATTTAGATGTTTTTAATGAAAAAGGAAATTTAGATGAAAGAATAGATTCTCTTCTAAATAAAATAAAAAGAGGCTTTAAAAACAAAAACATAAATTGAAAAATTCAAACTAGTGCAATGCTACCTATTGTTTGATTTTACTTTAATGATGTAGAAAAATCTAAAGAATTTATCAAATATGTTGATACATTAGATTTTGTAAAAAGAATTGTTTTTTATAAAAAAGTTATTATCAAAAATAATGATGTAGTTTCCCAAAATGAACAGAATGGCTATTATATTTCTAGATTTTCAGACATTAATAAAAAACTACTTTTAAAAGAAATAAATTTAAATCCTGAAAAGCAAACAGAATTTTTTAAATATCACAGAAAAGGTTCAAAAATAGGAATTTTAGAAGTAGGTACAACTCAATTACAAAGAAATTATAAATTTGTACATACACCTGAAGTTAAATTATTTACTCCAGAAAATTTAAATGATACACATGGGACTAATGTATCAATGGTTGCAGCAGGTAAAAACGGAATAAATTCAAATGGACAAATTTATTTCACAAGTTTTAGTTCTAATAACTTTAATTGACAAAACGCTCTTGAATGATTGGTTTTAAAAAATAATGTAAAGTTTATTAACCATAGCTATGGACCAACTGCTGATTACTCTCTCCCTTATGATGATGATAGTTTTTTCATAGATTATATTTCAAGAAAATATGGTGTAGTTAATGTTTTCGCTGCTGGAAATGGTCATAACAAACAAAATAAAAAAGGGAAATGACAGCACTCAATTAGCATATAACGCAATTTCTGTCGGATCAACAAAATATAGAGAAAACTCTTTTTTAAATGACATTGAAATTTCGAACTTTTCTAACAGAGAACTAGAGTCTAACCATTTAAACTTACCTAAACCTTTAGTTGTTGCACCAGGGGAGATACTCTTAGAGAATAATGATGAAATCAGAGGTACTAGTTTTGCTGCTCCTGTAGTTACTGGTGCTATTTCATATATTTTTGATAAATTTTCTTGATTAAATAATGATCAATTTAGAGTACCATCTGCAATGTCTATTCTAGCTGCCTCTGCACATTTACCTAAATACAAAAATTTAAATAAAAAAGGAAATGGTTTTGATTCAACTTATGGAGCAGGTTTAATAGATGTTGAAAAAATGCAAGAAGCAGCTGAAATATTAATACTAAATCTGTTATTAAATCCGATGTGGATGGCGGTATATTTGAAAGCTCACATTTAAATTTACAAGCTGGAGAACAAATAAATATAGCACTTAGTTGAATGTTTAACTCAGGATTGCTAAAAGAAAACGAGAATAAACCAGAATTACAACATCCAAATTGATGAGAATGATTATTTCCAACATGAGCACTTGCAAAACAAACTGCTCAGGGAATTGATTATGAACTAAAACTAAGCGATTGAAAAAGTAAACATATAAACGAAAATAGATTGAAACTTGAAGAAACTAAAAAACGTCAAAATCAAGCTTTATTCACTGACTATGATTTAGTATTAGAAAAATTAGATAGTAGAGGATATTGACAAAGTGTAAGTTCATCATTAAGTATCAACAGTAATGTAGAATTAATTAAATTTAAAGTTCAAGATTCTGGAATTTATAGATATATAGTTAAAAAATACAAAAGTTCTTTATTTGAAAATTCAGTAGATGATTCTATTGCAGTGACACATACTGTATTTAAGGAAAACTAATATGAATAAAAAGAGGAAAATATCTTTACAAATTCGCAAAATTTTATCAAGTGTTGTCTTAATTCCAACAATAGGATTGTTTACTTTAGCATGCAAAAATAAAGAGTTTTTAAACCAAGAAAAAGATAATTTTTTTGATAATAATGTAGTAAAAAAAATTAATGATAATTTTGAAGAATATCAAAGAAAATATTTTATGAATTCATATTGACTTCATAGAGAAACACTGAAATATTTAGACAAAGTTGAGCAACCATTTCCATCCGAATTTTACTTTAAATCAAATTTAAGTGAAAATGAACAAAGAATTCGAAATGAAAATCAACAAAAATTTGATAATTATTTTAAAACAAATAAAGCTACTAATTACACACTAAAAACCAAAGAAGAATTTGAAAATTTAGATTCAAATATTTTAAAACCTATTTTTAAAAATTATTTAAGTAAATTTTTTCCTAATCAAAATATAGAACAAATTTTTGATCAATATAATTTATATTATTTTGTAAAAGAAAGTGAAATATATTCATTTGGTCTTTCAAAAACAGATTTAGGTTGATGATGATTTGATTCATTAAAATTCAATAAGCTATATTTTATAGAGCCTCCACAACGTCCCATAGTTCATACTATGGTTCCATATACAGGCGCACAAATTAATATTGTTGCTTTTAAAAAATCTGAAAATATAGAATTTTTTGAAAGTAGCAACATAGATACCATTATGAAATTGATTTAAATATAATTTCGTATTTTCTAAATTAGCTAGAATTAAAAATTTAAAAAATAAATTTAGTAGTAAGTCAATTTGTTTGAAATATTACAATTCTAGATTTACTAATTTGCTTCAAAAATGAAGGAAAATGCTAATTTAAATATATTTTTTCAATAAATTAAAAAATTTGTACACTGTAAGAAAGGATTAAAATATGTCTAAAACGAAGAAAATTTTATTACTTTTATCAACAATTATTTCTGTTTCTATATCTGCTGTTTCCATTTATTATTTAAGTTTATATTATAAACTTGATCAACCCAACTATGTTAATCTATCAGATGAAGAAGAAAAACAGTTAATCTATTTAAAAAATTCATTTAATGAATTTATATTTAAAAAAATTCAAAATAATTTTAATAAATATCAAAAAGAATATTTCATGAGTACTTATTGAGTTAATCAAGATACTTTAGAAAGTAGTGACCAACTTGATTCTCACATCCAAAAAACAGAATCCAATACAGATGAAGAAAAAAATAAAATTCAAGAAAACATAGATAAATATTCAGATTTTTTTAACAAAAATAAAGAAATCCCTCGTACATTAACTTTAAAAACAGAGTTTGATAATTTAGATTCGAACATTGTAAAACCTGTATTTGAAAAATATTTAACAAAATTTTTTCCTAATCAAAGTGTAGAGCAAGTACTACAAACATATAACTTATATTATTTTGTAAAGAATAGCTCTTTCTCGAATTTCACATTAAGCTCTTCTAGAATGGGTTGATGGAATCTAGATTTTCTTAAAGATAAAAAATTATATTTTGTAAATTATTATCCATGACCGCAAGAATCAAGCGATACCAATAATGGTGCAACTATAAGTATAATAGCCTTTAAAAAAGAAGACAATATTGCCTTTAATAATGAAACAGATTGAAAAACTCTTTTACAAGAATGGAAGGGGCTACCTTGAGACAAAAAAACAAATGAAAATTAAAGTTTTCTTGATTTGCTAATGATATTAGCCAAGAAAAAAGAACTAAAATAACAAAACCTATCAAAATCTCACTGTTAGTTTTATGATCTTATTTGATAATATTTACAATTTCGATGAGTAGTGTAGCTTTATTCTTGTGAAATCGTATTCCGCAAGAGCAAAAATATAAAATAGATTTAAATTTATTAAAAACCAAAACTTATCAACAATCATTTTTAAAAAATTATTTTAATAATTTCTTTCTTAAAAAAAGCGAAGACAACTTTGCAGAATATCAAAAAAAATATTTTATGAATTCATATTGAATTTTTAAAGACACTTTAAAAAGTAGTGATAAATTAAATTCAAATGTAAAAGAATTTGTTGCTGATTCAACTATAAACAACAATTCAATAAAAGAAAATGAACAAAAATTTGATAATTTTTTTGCTCAGAATAAATTTAAAACTTTTACATTAACAAATGTAAATAAATTTAATAAACTAGATTCTAATGTCTTAAAGCCAGTATTAGAAAAATATATAAATAAATTCTTTGAAAATCAAAGCATTGAAAATATATTGTCAAAATATAATTTATATTTAGCAGTAGAAAAACTTAATTTAAGCTTTTTTAACCTTTATTCTTCTAATATGGGTCAGTGATATTTAGATTTTGAAAAATCTAAAAAATTATATTTTGTAAATAGCAATAGCAATAATTTAATTCCTAGAATCGAAAATAACAAAGGAGCTCAAATCAGTGTTATTGCCATTAAAAAAGAAGAGCAAATTACATTATTTCAAGAAACTGATATAGAAAAAGTAATGAAAGATTTAGGGAAAATATAAAAAAATTATTTAATTTTTAAAAGTATTATTAAGTATTTACAACTGATTAAATACAACTGCAAATCGTAAGTTTTAATAAAAAAAATCCTTCAAAAATGAGGTGATCCCCTTTTCTTTTTTTAAGAAAAGGGATTTTTTATGAAATATTCATTAGAATTTAAATTAGAATGTGTAAAAAAATACAAAAAAGGAATTGAAATTAAAAAGCCTGATTTTGCTAATACAAGTCAAAAAAAATTTTTAAATCAAGTAAATTTTTGAGAAAAAATTTATGACAAATTAGGAGTTGAAGGTCTTAAGAAAAAAACCACGAAATAAAGAATGGACTATAGACGAAAGATTAAGTGTTGTTAAAAGATTTTTAGCTAATGAACCAATTGTTAAAATTTCACTTCAAAATAATCTTAATCCAAGTCTAATATCTTTTTGAACGAAAAAATATTTAGAATCGGGAATTAGTGGTTTAGAATTAAACAGAGGGAGATCGATAATGAAATCTAAGATTAGTAATAATAAATCTACAAAAGTATCAAACAATTCCGACAGTCAAGATCAATCAAATTCTTCATTATCTGTATATGAAGAACTTAAACTTCTTAGAGAAGAACTTAAACTTTTAAAAAAGGAAAATGAAGTACTAAAAAAGTGAAAAGCCATTGGTAAAGATCTTTGACTCAAATCAACCAAGGCAAGAAAAAATAAAAAAAATTTATAATAGAGTAAAAGCTGATAAAAACCTTCGCTTAACTCAAGTATTAAAAGAGTTTTCTATTCCTATATCTACTTTTTATTATGAACTCAAAAAAGAAGATTTTGACAAGAAAAATGAAGAAATTATAAGCCAAGTAAAGCTTATTTTTGAAGAAAATAAAGCTAGATATGGAAAAAGAAGAATAAAAGCTGAACTTAATAATAGAGGCTATAAAATTGGACTTAAAAAAGTTCGCAGATTAATGGAAAAATTCAATCTCAAAGCAATTTGTTCTAGAAGAAAATACAAATCTTACAAAGGAACTGTTGGCAAAATCGCAGACAATATTTTAAATAGAAATTTTGTTGCAAATAAACCAAATCAAAAATGAACTACAAATGTAACTGAATTTAGCGGACCATTTGGAAAAAGCATATTTATCACCAATTTTAGATATGTTTAATGGCGAAGTTATTGCTTGAGATTTGTCTACAAGCGCTAACAACCAACAAATTAGAAAAATGCTTCAAAGAGCATTTTCAAAGCACAAAAATCTTGAAGGTTTAATTTTTCACAGTGATCAAGGTTAACAATATCAACATAGACAATTTTCAGAAAAATTAAAACAAAAAGGAATAATTCAGTCTATGTCTCGAAAAGGAAATTGTTTAGATAATAGCGTTATTGAATTGTTTTTTGGGACATTAAAAAGAGAATGTTTTTATGGTCGCGAAAAAGAATTTTTAACTTTTAAACAACTTTACAAAGCAATTGCAAATTATATTTATTATTACAATCACAAACGAATTAAAGACAAAATAAAATGAATGTCTCCTATTAAATTTAGGGAAACATTCATTTCAAATTATAATTAATTAAAACACTCAAAAATTTTTTTCAAGAAGAGGGTATCATCTCAGGAGTCTACTCTTTTTTGTTATCTAAATACTCAATACAATTTCAAAATTCTTCAAATAACTGATTATGAATAAGTTTTTGAAAATTCATAAGTTTTGGTACCCTTGGTTTATCGCCAATAAATTTAATATTAAAAAAATTAGTATAACAAAAATCCATTCATGAAAGATTCAAGTCATTATAAGTTTGATATAATGTATTTGCAATAACATCTGCTAATTGGATGTTGTCATCCATTTTTGAATCTATACTTTCAATAAAAATATCAGGTTCATAATCAAGAGTATATAGTTTTTTCACTTCATCAGTCAAATAATCTATTTTAGATTTCAATCCTTTTCAAATTTGAGATTTTAAACTTTCTTTTCAAGTATCTTCTTTTTCAACTTCTGTATTTCGATCCAAATATAAATGTATTTGAATAGGATGTCGTAATTCATATTTTAATTTTACTATAATGCTATTTATTAAATAACTTATCATATAAAATTTAAAATAATTTTTATCGCTTGAGTTAAAAAACTTCTTGTCTAAAATTTTTAAAAATGCAACAATTCCTATTGCATGTTTAAAAGTAATTAATTCTTTTTTTATTTTTAAATGTAAAGATTTACCTTTAATTTCTTTACCTTCTTGCTTTGTTTTTATCCAAATTTCTTTAGAAGTTGCTTTATTTAAAATGTTTTTACAATTTTCTTCATTTAAACAATAAAATCCACCAAAATTAAATACATTATTACGAAGTTTACTAGATGACAAGTCGATTCTAGAAGATTCATCTAAATAAATAAATATTTTTTGAACTTGTTTTTCCATATCTAAATTAAACAAAAAAAAAGCAAGCAAAAGTAATATAAAAAAACTCCTTCAAATAAAGGAGCCAGATAAGTTGGCGCACTTAATATTACGCTTAAAACCCACATAGGAATCAATAAATATCTGTTATATATTAATTTTAACAAAATATTCGTTTTTAACAACTATTTTATAGTTTCTGTTTTTAAAAAGTCTTCAAATGTATACAAATTAAATAACTTATATTTTGAGCAGATCCCCTTTTCTTAGAAAAATAGAAAAGGGGATTTTTTATGAAATATTCATTAGAATTTAAATTAGAATGTGTAAAAAAATACAAAAAAGGAATTGAAATTAAAAAGCCTGATTTCGCTAATACAAGTCAAAAAAAATTTTTAAATCAAGTAAATTTTTGAGAAAAAATTTATGACAAATTAGGAGTTGAAGGTCTTAAGAAAAAAACCACGAAATAAAGAATGGACTATAGACGAAAGATTAAGTGTTGTTAAAAGATTTTTAGCTAATGAACCAATTGTTAAAATTTCACTTGAAAATAATCTTAATCCAAGTCAAATATCTTTTTGAACGAAAAAATATTTAGAATCGGGAATTATTGGTTTAGAATTAAACAAAGGAAGACCAATAATGAAATCTAAGATTAGTAATAATAAATCTACAAAAGTATCAAAAAATTTTGACAGTAAAGATCAATTAAATTCTTCAATATCAGTATTGGAAAAACTCAAACTTCTTGAAGAAAAAAATAACCACTTTAAAAAAAGAGAAAAAAACTTAGAAAAAGAAATTAAACTTTTAAAAAAGGAAATCGAAGCACTAAAAAAGTGAAAAGCCTTGGTAGAGATCTTTGACTCAAATCAACCAAGGCAAGAAAAAATAAAAAAAATTTATAATAAAGTAAAAGCTGATAAAAACCTTCGCTTAACTCAAGTATTAAAAGAGTTTTCTCCTATATCTACTTTTTATTATGAACTCAAAAAAGAAGATTTTGACAAGAAAAATGAAGAAATTATAAGCCAAGTAAAGCTTATTTTTGAAGAAAATAAAGCAAGATATGGAAAAAGAAGAATAAAAGCTGAATTTAATAATAGAGGCTATAAAATTGGACTTAAAAAAGTTCGCAGATTAATGGAAAAATTCAATCTCAAAGCAATTTGTCCAAGAAGAAAATACAAATCTTACAAAGGAACTGTTGGCAAAATCGCAGACAATATTTTAAATAGAAATTTTGTTGCAAATAAACCAAATCAAAAATGAACTACAAATGTAACTGAATTTAGCGGACCATTTGGAAAAAGCATATTTATCACCAATTTTAGATATGTTTAATGGCGAAGTTATTGCTTGAGATTTGTCTATAAGCGCTAACAACCAACAAATTAGAAAAATGCTTCAAAGAGCATTTTCAAAGCACAAAAATCTTGAAGGTTTAATTTTTCACAGTGATCAAGGTTAACAATATCAACATAGACAATTTTCAGAAAAATTAAAACAAAAAGGAATAATTCAGTCTATGTCTCGAAAAGGAAATTGTTTAGATAATAGCGTTATTGAATTGTTTTTTGGGACATTAAAAAGAGAATGTTTTTATGGTCGCGAAAAAGAATTTTTAACTTTTAAACAACTTTACAAAGCAATTGCAAATTATATTTATTATTACAATCACAAACGAATTAAAGACAAAATAAAATGAATGTCTCCTATTAAATTTAGGGAAACATTCATTTCAAATTATAATTAATTAAAACACTCAAAAATTTTTTTCAAGAAGAGGGTATCACCTCAAAACTAATAGTATTTTATTTATTTGAAAATGATGTGTAAATTTTAATTATTTAAACTATTCATTAAATGTATTATAACTGCATTAGCAGCAGATTTGGCTTTAAAAATCCCTATTATTCACATAATCGGAATAACTATTGTTCAAGATAGAAAAAAAATTAATATCCCCATAAGACCTGAAAATTTTAATTTATTATATGCATCAAATAATACAAAATCATTTGGTTTTGTTGTGCGAATTGATATGGAGCTAATAAATTTTTAAGAGCAAAAATTCTTACAAGCATAATAATGAGAATCACAAAATTTGCTATACCAGTTCCTGCAACAATTAAGATTCCAATAATAATCATAATTCCTGCTGTTCCAGCAAAAATTGCAAAGCTTTTCTCAGATAATGAATCAGCATAGTAAGCGGATTCGACGGCTTTATGAGCTACTACTGCCGCTATTATTATAAACACTACACCAATTAAGGGTAAAAATAATGTAATTCAATAAGCCGTTATAATATCTTTTAATTTTTTTGCTGTTAAATTTATTGGATTAAAATATGTATTTAAATTCATAATTAAATATTATATATATATATATATATATATATATATATAACCCCAAGCAAAAAGTTAATTATTTTATTATATTCAGTCTATTGTGATATTTAATTTGTAGATTATAAAAATAAAAATACTATTAATTTGAGCAGATCCCCTTTTCTATTTTTCTAAGAAAAGCGGATCTGCTCAAAATGTAGTTTTTTTAAAGCAATTAGTTTGCTAATTTTCGAAAAATCTTTTTAAGATGTTCTTCTTTAATGTCATATTCTTGTGCATCTTTTCTTTCGGTTATTAAATAAGATTGTGGTCTAAATAAATCATTTATTTTTTCTAATGTTGAAGCACCTTTACATAAGAAATTATCAGCTCTTTCATTTTTAGGTCAACAAATTAATGAAGTAAAATTCAAGTTATTTTTTTGCTTATTTTTTAAAGAATTTTCTTTTGCTTTTTTTACGTATTTTTGTGTCATTTGAATTAAATCTTTTGTTTTTTCAGGGCTTATGTCGTTATTACCTTTACCTTTAATTTCTATATTAATTTGGTGTTGATTGATGCAAACAATAAAATCAGGATAAGATTTTTTTACTTGTGTTTGTTCAAAGTAATCTCAAAATATACTTTTTGAATTATTTTTAAAATTTCTAAATCAAATATTAATTTCCAAATTTTCATCAGCATCATCTTCTAATCAACTAGTAAAAAAAGCAACAAAATCTCTTTCTGGTTTTGAATCTACAGAAATTTTTACTTGATTTTTTTCTATTTTTTTATTATTTGAATAGGCATATTTTTCGATTTCACTTTTTATTTCTATATAATTTTTTAAAGAATCTTTTGAATCATTAATATCAATTATTTCATATTCTTCAATATATTCTTCTGGTGGAGCAATAATGTGTTTGATATTTAAATTAGGATTAGTATTTTCTCAATTTTTTACATTTAGTTCTTTAATATCATCTAGTAATTCAGTCAAGATGTAATATTTATAATAATTAATTGAAATTCTAATATTTTCATTAATTTTCTGATTATAAATTAATTCAATATTGTCCCACATATCGTTAGTTATTAGATTGTTGTGTTTTTTTATCAATGATTCATTGAAAATTTCAAGCTCAATTTGATCGAAAATTAGTTTTTCAATAAATCTTCCTTCATTGATATTATTTTTTCTAGTAATCCTTAAAAAGTCTTGATTTTTCTTCCTAAACTTCTCGAATTTTTCACAAATTTGTTCAAATTCATTAGACACTAATTCATAAACTTTTTCTTTGTAAGTTTGATTTATTTTAATTATGCTAGATTTATCAATTTCTCCAACAACAAATTTTTTGTTTTTGTATTGATCTTTTAAATAATAGATTCTTTCACCTAAATTTTGATCAAACTTTTTACTGTTTGAATAAACAAAAAACTCATTAGCTATTGAATTATTTAATTCTTTTCTGTGATCTTCATTGTAAATTTTTATTGGAATAGGAAAACGCTTAATTCTTCCAAGTGTTTGTTTATCAAGCGTTTCTGAAGAAACATTTCTTAACTGAACTAACATACAAGCTCTAGGAATATCTCAACCAGTTGCAGGTCCAACTTTAAAAATTATTACATCAACATCACTATCTTTTTTAGACAAAGAATTTAAGTCTGTTTTTGAAGTGTGACCAGCAACGGTTTTTGTTTTTTCTTCTGAAAAATATTTAGCATAACTTAAATTATATTTTTCCAAAACTTTAATAATTTGCTTTATTTCTTTATTAAATTCAGCTTCTTTTTCAAGAATTTTATCTTTTACTTGAATAAGCATTGCAGGATTTACTTTTCATAAATTTCTTAAATTTTCATCATCACTAATTTGTTTGTATTGTTTTTTAATATTAGAAAAAGTTTTACAAGCTTGTTCTAATAGAAATGAATTATCTATTTCATCTGTAGATTCATGAGGGATGCTTAAATTAATTTTTTTGTTAGCTTTTAGAAGTTTTCAGTTGTCTTCATCTAAATCTTTATTTGTTATTTCAACGATATCATCATTTTCTTTGGGTGTAGCTGTCATCATTAATTCAAAAACGTTGTCTAGTTCTTTTATTTTTTTATCAAATGATTTTGCATCTGCTTTTTCACTTATTTTTGATGTACCAATATGTGCTTCATCTCTAATGTAAATAACATAGTAATCTGATCTTAATTCATCAATAAAAGCATCTAATTTTCCTTCTTTTACAAAGATAGTTGACTTGCCAAATGAAGAAGTTCCAAAAATGAAAACATCAGCTTCTTTAGCTAAAATATTATATTCTTGATCGCCTTTAGCTTCTTTTTGTTTTGAAGGGGATTCTTTATATTTTATGGTTGCATTTTTCATTGAATTTAAATAAAATTTATATTGTTCAAATTTATCTAAAGTTTGTTTAGGTAATTCAGCATTAGAAATTGTATTGTAAATAAAAACCAGTTTTTTAGCTGAGTTTTTATCAAATTCTTCCATTATCCTATCAATAAAGTTTGCAATAATAAATGTTTTGCCTGAACCTGTTGGTGCTTTAAAAGTAACAGAGGCTTTTTGTTGATTATTAAAGGCATTATCTCATTTAGCAACTAATAAATCAACAGCTTGAGATTGTTTTTCACTAAGTTCCATTATTTTCCTTTTTTACTTTATTTTTCTTCATTTTCTTCTTTATATGATCTTAAAGAAGAAAGAGTTTTTAATACTGAATCATTAACTTTTGATTTATTTTTATAGATTCCAAATTCTTTTAATAGTTTTTTAAATTTATCTTTTAATTCTTGATTTGTTATATCGTTATTTAACAAAGATGTGTTGTAAGTTTTAGATCAAAATACATTTAAACTTGTATCAAAGGCTTCATTTTTCTTGATTCATTCAAAGTCTTTTTGACCTTTTGTGCCTTGTCCTTTATTAATTCTATAAAGTCTTTCATATGTCACGTTTTGACCAATATTATTTTCGTTATTAGTTACTAATGTAAATGTTCTAGTTCCGTTATCTTCTTTGTTAAGTTCTAAAACTGCTTGTCCCGTTGTTCCTGAACCGGCAAAGAAATCGAGGACTCTAATGTTTTTTTTGCTAGATAACATTTTTATTAAATATTTTATTAATCTAACTGGTTTTGGATAGTCGAATTCTTTACTATTAAAGATGGAATTAAGTTCTCTAGCACCTTCAGATGTATAAATATCACTCTCTAAGTTATTTTGATTTGCAACAATCATATTTGTAAAAGGAACACCTCTTGCTACAGTTTTTAAAACACCTTCTTTTGTATCAAATTTAGCATATTGATATTCTTTTTTATGAACTACTCAATAATCTTGTTTATTTTTCTTGAATTCAATTAAACCCAAATTTTTAGCTTTATCAAAGGTAGGTTTAGATCAAGAATAAGATGCACTTTGTGGCTTATCGATATTTTGTCATATTTTAAAATTAGTACCATCAGGAGCTTCTAATTCATAATCTTGTCCAGATCTGTATCAGGCACCGTTTCAACTATTAACAAGTGGTTGCAATTTATATGCACCATATTTTTCAAAATTTTTATCTCTAAATTTATATATTTCATCCAATTTTTCTTGTGAATGTTTTACATAATCAAATTTAAATTTTGATTTATCTTTAGCATATGTTACTATGTATTCATTTACAGTGTTTAAATTATCAACTTCAACATCTTTATGTGTACCTTGCGCTGACTTCCTTCAAACCATATTCGCAACAAAATTTTCTTCCCCAAAAATTTCATCCATTAAAACTTTTAAATAAGCTTGTTCATTGTCATCTATTGAAACAAATATAACTCCATCTTCTTTTAAAAGTTGTCTTGCTAATTTTAATCTTTCATTTAATAAATTTAGTCAACCAGTTCTTGAAAATTTATCCCGATATATAAACTTGTCAGCAGTTATTTGATCATCAGTTAAATTATTTCCATCATCTGATGTCTTTTGTGTATTATAAGGAGGGTCAATGTAGATTAAATCGAAGTTAGAATCCTCTCTCTCTCTCTCTCTCTCTACTCCTATAAGGTTCTTTAAAACATCATAATTTTCTCCAATGATTAAAGAATTTTGTAAATTATCCTTCATTTTTGAAGAAGAAAAAGATAATTTTTCATCTTTTTCAAGTATTGCGATGCTTTGATTATTAATTTCTGGAGCTTCATCAAAAACAAAACCAGTTGCTACTCTTTGTTTTAAAAATCTTCAAATTTGTTCAAAGTCATCTATAGAAATTTTGTCATTATTTTTTAAAATTTCTAAGTTTAATTTAATTAATTCTTTTTGATTTTCATTTAAAGATGATTTAGAAATTTGTTCTAACTCCTTTAAATGATCTTTCAAAAGTTCTTTTTTTTTGTTCATTTTTTCTCCTTATAAATAATTTATAAAGATTGTAGCAAATAAATTATTTTTTTTAATTTTCTTCTTTATATGGTCTTAAAGAAGAAAGAGTTTTTAATACAGAATCTTTAACTTTTGATTTATTTTTATGGATTCCAAATTCTTTTAATAGTTTTTTAAATTTATCTTTTAATTCTTGATTTGTTATATCGTTATTTAACAAAGAGGTATTGTAAGTTTTAGATCAAAATACATTTAAATTTGTATCAAAGGCTTCATTTTTCTTGATTCATTCAAAGTCTTTTTGACCTTTTGTGCCTTGTCCTTTATTAATTCTATAAAGTCTTTCATATGTCACGTTTTGACCAATATTATTTTCATTATTAGTTACTAAAACAAAAGAACGTCTTCCACCATCTTCTTTGTTGAGTTCTAAAACGGCTTGTGCAGTAGTTCCAGAACCAGCAAAGAAATCAAGGATTCTAATGTCTTTTTTGCTAGATGCCATTTTAATTAAATACTTTACTAATTCAACTGGTTTTGGATAGTCAAACATTTTATCTTTGAAAATGCTTGTCATTTCTTTAGAACCTTGTTCAGTCAAAATATTCAAATGTAGATTGTTTTGATTAGCAATAATCATATTAGTAAAAGGAACGCCTTTTTCAACTAAGATAAATTGTTTAGTTCTTGCATCGAATTTAGCATATTGATAAACTTTTTTATAAGCAACTCAGTTGCCTTGTTGAGTTTTTTTGATTTCTACTAAATTTAAAGAATTCGCATAGTCAAATAGTTCTTTGGATCATATATAACACATTGTTTGTGGTTTTTTAATATTTTGATAAATTCTAAATTTAGTTCCATCAGGAGCTTCTAACTCATAATCTAGAGAAGCTTGATAATCCAATCCTTTATATGCTAGTCTTTCTAATCTATAATAACCATATTGTTCAAAATTATCATCTTTAAGCTTATATTCTTTGTCTAACTTTTCTTGAGAATGTCTTACATAATCAAATCTTAATTTAGTTTTCTTTTTAGCATAGGTTACTATGTATTCATTTACAACATTGACAGTTTTGATATCTTTTATATCTTTATGAGAACCAATTGATGATTTCCTTCAAACGATATTAGCAACGAAATTTTCTTCCCCAAAAATTTCATCCATTAAAACTTTTAAATAAGCTTGTTCATTGTCATCTATTGAAACAAATATAACTCCATCTTCTTTTAGAAGATCCTTTGCTAGCCTTAGTCGTTCATTCATTAAATTTAGTCAACCATTACGCGAAAATTTATCACGATAGATAAATTTACTTGCTTTTATATCTTCTTTTTCATTAGCAATTGAATTCCCATCATTTTTACTTGCCTCGGTATTATAAGGCGGATCGATATAGATTATATCAAAGCCTCCTCTCCCTCTCCCTCTCCCTCTCCCCCTCTCTCTCGATTACTAATAAATTTTTTAATCCATCATAATTTTCACCAATAATTAAGGTATTTGGATTTTGATTATTTTCATTGAATTTAAAACTAAGATTTTCATCTTTTTCTAAAATAGCAACAGTATTTGTATCACTTTCAGGGGCAGAATCAAAGCGAAAACCGGTTTTAATTCGTTGAGAAATAAACTGAAAAACATATTCAAGTTTACTTGGTTCAAATTTTTCTAAAATTTGAATTGCTAAATTTTTTTGGTCTGAATTTAGCTCTTTTGATGAAATTTCATCTAATTTTTGTTTGTATATTTCTAATAAATTCGGGATTTTTGGATCTGTCATTGAAAATTTCCTTTATTAATATGATTTTTATCATAAAAATATAAAAATTATAATATAATTTGCTAATATATTTAGCTAATTTTACTTTGGTTTTCCTTTTTTTAAAATTAAATTAAGGAAATAAGAAAACCAAAGTCAAATTTTAAGTTAAAAGTTTAATTTAAAAAGTAATAAATGAAAAAAAAAAAAAAAAAAAAATGAGAATTTAAAAAAATGTGTTATAATTACTTTGCATTCGCTAATTAAGGGGGGGTTTGCAGAGCGGCCAAATGCGGGTGGCTGTAACCCACTTTCTTCGGATTCGGGGGTTCGAATCCCTCACCCCCCACCATTTTTGCCCCATAGCCAAGCGGTAAGGCAACGGTTTTTGGTACCGTCATTCGTTAGTTCGAATCTAACTGGGGCAGCCATATGTTAATTCACCACACCCAAAAAGTTATAAAAAAACAAGTTTATGAAAAAACCTGAGAAAATAACATCAAGAACAGCCAATTTTGCAAAATGATATGTAGATGTTATTACTCAGGCAGATTTAATGAATTATGGCCCAATTAAGGGAACAATTTATTTTAAACCTTTAGGTTATAAAATTTGGGAAAATATCGTAAAAATTGTTAATGCTTATTTTGTTAAGCAAAAAATTGAAAATGTTTATTTCCCTCTGTTAATTCCACAGGATTTTATTGAAAAAGAAAAAAAGCACATTGAAGGTTTTGCTCCTGAATTACTAACCATTACCAAAGTTGGGGGTAAAAATTTAGTCGAAAATATTTATATAAGACCAACAAGCGAGCTTCTTTTTGCAGATTATTTTAAGGCAGAAATTGCAAAAAATAACATTTTGCCAATTAAATTAAACCAGTGAAGTCAAGTTTTACGCTGAGAAAAAACTACTAACCCGTTTTTGCGAAATACAGAATTTTTATGACAAGAAGGTCACACAATCCATGCAAGTAAGGTCGAAGCTGACCAATTTGCTAAAAAAATAGCCCGATTTTACAAGTATTTTTTAGAAAATTATTTGGCCATTCCGGTTATTTCAGGCCAAAAAACTGAGCGTGAAAAGTTTGCTGGCGCTGTAAATACTTATACAGTTGAAGCAATGATGCAAAATTTTCGCGCCCTACAATCTGCTACTGCTCACTTTTTAGGTCAAAATTTTGCAAAAAATTTTGAAATTTTCTATAAAAATAAAGAAAATAAAAGTCAAATCCCTTTCCAAACCTCTTGAGGACTTTCAACACGCCTAATCGGGGCAATTGTAATGGTTCATAGCGATGATAACGGACTTATTTTCCCACCTAAAATTGCTCCAATTCAGGTTGATATTCTTGAATTTTTTTCTAAAAAAAATCAAGAAGTTAAAATTTTTGCAAAGAAAATCGCAAAAATTTTAAAAAACGCTAAAATTTCTTATAAAATTGATGACACGGATCAACAAATCGGATACAAAATTAATAATTCAGAGGTTCACGGCGCACCAATTCGGATTGAAATTGGCCCTAATGAGGTCAAAAATAATCAAATTTGCTTAGTTCGACGTGATAACCACCAAAAATTTTTTTTCAATATTGATCTGTTAAAAGAAAAATGCCGTAAAATTCTTGAACAAATTCAAGCTGATTTATTCAAAAAAGCAAAAATTCGACTTCTTGAAAATACAGTTTTTGTAAATTCTATTAATGAATTCGAACAGGCAATAAAAAATAATAAATTTGTAATTGCCCCTTTTAGTGAATCTCCCGAAAGAGAGCAAGAAATTCAGGAAAAAACCGGAGCTACTGCCCGCTGCATCCTTCCCAAAAATTCATTTTTTGCCTTACCACAGACAGGAAATTCAATTTTTAGTGGCGAAAAAACAAATAAATTTGTTTTGTTTGCAAAATCTTACTAAATTTTTAATTAAATTTTTTTCTAAAAATTCAAAAAATGTAGTAAAATTAAATAGAAAAGGAGAAATATGCCAATTTTTGACATCCACTCAACTGAGGATATTAACAACAAAATTCTCACATCGCCAAATGTAGTTATCGTTTTCCATCAACCAAATTGTGGCGCATGCATTTTATATGAAAATACAATTGATGAAGTAAATAAGAAATTTGATAACCAAAACTTAGTAATAATTCGGATGAATGTCCGCGAAAATCCTAATTTTGCCCGTGAAAATTTAGTTCAAGGAACCCCGACATCCTTATTTTATAAAAACGGAAAACAAGTTCGCCGTTTTGAGGGTTATGTTACCACAGAAGTTCTTGAAGGTCATTTAAAGAATTCAAAATTAATTAGTTAGTTAATTTTTTTTACAATTTTTAAAATAGATTGATACAAGTTCCTAAATTAGATTCTAAAATAAAAAAAATACTTTGAATTTAAGTATTTTTTTATTTTAGCGTAGCAATTGTTGTGTTGTTTTTTTATAAGTTATCAGTGACATTAAAACATAAATTAGGATAAAAACAGTTGAAAGCCCAGCTCATGATGAAAGTAAAATTAGTGATAAATGATATTTTGAAGCTGGAGGTAATTCATTACCAACAACTAATGTATGAATTGATTCCATCGATGGAAAAATCACTAAAAAACTAAGACCAAGAACAACAAGCGAAATTAGCAGAATATTAAGTGTGTGATAAAAAAGTGTAAGCAGGGTTGAGCCGCCGAGCGCCTTTAGAATTCCAATCATTTTCTGTTTTGATTCAGAAATTGTTTTTGCATAAACAAGAATAAAAGCAATTAAAATGATGACAAAAATGATAAAAACAGCAAAAGTTACCTTGTTAATAATCGCGATGATTTCAAGTGATTGACTTGTTATTACTCTGATCAAATTTGAGGGTGGAATAATTTTTAGGTCGAATTTAGCGCTTTTAGCCTCACCATCAAGCCCGTTATTTTCCTCTGTTTTGACAAGATAAGCCGCTAATTGTTCTGGTTGATAATGGTTATAAAATTCTTTGGCTTGATTATGATAGTATAGTTCCGAGATTTTTGATTCAAAAATCCCAACAACAACAAGATTAACTTTTTGATCAAGGGGTGAAATTGATTCAATTACATCACCAACTTTTAATTTATATTTTGCATTTAAATCAACCGCGCTTGTAGATATTAGTATTTCATCGACTTTTTTTGCTATTCTTCCGGTGATTAATTTTAAATTTTCTGGTTGTGCATTAGTACTTTTTAACTGAATTTTAAACGGGACGAGTGCGGAATTCTGCTGATTTTCATTAGGGTAATAAGAACTAATTTGGGAAAAAAGTTGTTGTTTTTCTAGCTTTTTTTGCAAATTGTTATTCTGAATTACTAAATTTTCTAGTGCTAAGATTGTTTCTGTTGCAATAAAAGTTGGAAAACTAATAAGATTAAAGCTTGTATTAAGTTTGCCTACCGAGGTTTTAATTCCGTGATTAATTCCAACAATTTTTAGGGCCATTTTGTTTTTTGCAGCTGCAATTTCTGTAACTTTTCCCTGGGCTAAATAAATTGTTTTTCCGATTGGATTTTTGATTTTTAATTTTTCAGCTGTTGCATTTGAAAGGATAATTTCATTAGCATTTTCAATAAATTTTCCCTCAAAATTAACAATATCATTTTCGATTCTGTTCTTAAAAAATTTATTAATTTTGACTTGCTCGATTGAATCAAAACCTGTTTTTCGGTTTTCATAGTAAAAACTTAAATCGGCAATCGAATAAATTGGAACTACCGAATTTACTGACTCAAAATGCTCGATTTGGTTAATTTCATCTAAATTAAAGGTAGTTTTTGACTTTTTTTCTAATAAATTTTTATCAAGTGCGAGGGTATATTTTTGTTGCCGACTAACTTTTTCAGTACCAAGATTTAACTGAAAAGCAAAACTAATTGAGAAAATTGCTGCTAAAAATGCAATTATAATTAATATGGTTAAGGTTATTTTTTTGCTAATATCAGCAATCACAAAAATTGGAGAAATTCGTAGTTTATTCTTAATTTGAAAAATTTTTGAAATTTTTTTTACTTTTGGTGGTGGAATCTCATTATTTTCAAGTTCTCTATCAGAATTATTTTCAATAATTTCAGTAATTGGTGGACCATTTTTATCCAAATAAATAATTTGGTCAGCATATTTTTTTACCATTTCAATATTATGGCTAATTACCACAATTGTATGATTTCTCGACATTTGTTTAATTTTTTCAAAAATAATTTGCTCATTTTCCTTATCAAGTGATGCTGTTGGTTCATCAAATAGGATAAATTCAGATCCACGATTTAGGGATCGAAGAATTGAAATCCGTTGTTTTTCACCACCGGATAAATCCTCCATTTTAGTTTTAAAAACACTTGAATCCAAATTTAAAAAATTTGCATTTTTGACAAATTCATCTTGTTTGAAACTATAACCTAAAATATTAGTGCCGATTTTAACATTATCAACTGCCGATATATTATCAATTAGGTTAAAATCTTGAAAAACAATATCAACATTTGGGTTTTTTATTAGTTTCTGTTCATTATCAAAAAAAGAAATTTGACCACTATCAGCATAGGCAATCCTCGCGATAATATGCAAAAGCGTTGTTTTTCCAACCCCCGACTGGCCCGAAATAAATGTTAATTTATTAGCTGGAATATCAACACTGATATTATCAAGAATTATTTTTGTGCCTAGTTTTTTTGTAACATTACGAATTTGAATCATTTTTTCTCTTAATATCGCTAGTTTTTAGTCTATTTTTTTAATTTACCTTAAATTTTAATACAAAAAAACGTTTTTTGAAAGTTTTTTTGTATTAAAATTTTGATTTTTCTTATTTTTTTATCTCGAAAAAATCAAAACCAAAGGTTTTATCTAATTTGGTTTGGCATTCAAATTCAATTTCAACTGTTTCTGAAAACTGTTTTTTGATTATTTTACAATTATTTTTCTTGATTAATTGTAAAATAAAATTAAAATTTTTAATTTTAGTATTAATTTTATAGCTATAAAAGGAGGTAAAATCTGCAATTTTACTTAATTTTATTACTTCTTGAGCCGCCTTTTTGTAGGAATTTTGTAGCAGGCCAAGCCCTAATTTGCCACCATTTAAATAACGTATGACCATAATTAGTGAATTTATTAGTTTTTTTCGCTGTAAAATCTGGAAAATTTGTCTTCCGGCTGAACCTTTCGGTTCATTTGCATCACTAAATTTACAATTTTCCAAACTAAAACAAACCGCATACACGATATGAGTAGCGTTTTTATGCTCATTTTTGACAGAATTAAGTAAAAATTCAAAATTTTTCTTATGCTTAAGTAGAAAGCTTAGCGAGATAAATTTCGATTTTTTGATTTCGAATTCAAAAGTTGCATTTTTTGTGATAATTTTTTTCATTTCTAGAGTTTATTTTATATTATTAGCAGTCGCTTTGTTTATAAATTTTGCAAAAATTAAATAAAAAAATAAAGGTACTAGGATTGCAAAAAGCGATCCTGCAGCCTGAATATTTTGCAGAAATCCCAAACTTGATTGGCCAGAATAATGAAATCATGTCGAAATTGTCTGAAAAGATCGGTTTGAAAAAATATAATTTGGCCAGAGAAAATCATTTCAGGCTTGAATTGTTGTGAAAATAATTAATAAATAATAAGAAATTTTAATTTTTGGGAAAATTATTAATTTAAACTTTGCAAAAATTGAAAGTTTATCAATTTTTGCTAGAAAAAATTGTTTTTTCTCTATTTTTTTAATCGATCTATATAGGTAAAAAAAGTTAAAGAAGGAAAAAAATTGGTTAGTAATTAACGAAAAAACCGGCGCATTTGTAACTAGATAATTGACATTAAGAATTTTTGATAGCGGGATATAAATGCTAATTTCGGGAATAAAAGAAATTACAATAAATAGACTAATAAATACTAATTTAATTTTTTTATTAGCCATTCAAAGCCCAAAACTAGCAAGTGAATAAAGTAAAATTCTAATAAAATTAATTAATAAAATTACAAAAATTGAAGTTTTTAGCGCTTTTCAGAAATTTTCGTTAATTGAATTTTGAAAATTAGTTCATAAATAGCTATCTAATTTTAATGAAAGATTCGGATTATCCTGTAATTCATCAGGTAAACTTGCATTTAAAATTAAATAATATAGCGGAAATAGAAAAATCATTAATAAAAAAATTAACAAAAACATAAGAAAAAGTTGAATAAAAGAGTTTTTAAAATTAATTTTTAAGTGCATTTTCAACCTTTCTTTTAATTTTTGTTTTTATTTTTTTATAAATTATTTTTCAGATTTTTGGCCGAAAAATTAAAAAAGTAGAAAAAATTGCTAAAAGGTATAGAAAACTCACAAAACTTGCTGCTGCCTGAAGTCCTAAATCATCACGCACATTCAAAATATAAGAAGCCAGCGTATGCCCGTGGTTGAGATCCAAGTTCAAATTTGCCGTTATTACATTCGGGTATAACATCGTTGCAAAAACAAAGTTTGTGTAGGCGATAACCATAAATTGGGTACTAATTTCTTTAAAATAAAGGTTAAAAATTTTATCTTTTAGGCTAATTTTATCAATTTTGAAATTTTTTTCATATTTTGCATTAATTGTTGAAAAAGCGAAAAAAAACAAAACTGAATTAAACGGAATCGCCCTTCATAATTGAAAAATTAGATAAAGTCAAATCAAACTAATACGATTTTGGTCGCCAACAAAAGAAAAATTAAGGCCTAAAATTTTAGAAAAAACATTTTTTTCACCAAAAAGGAAACTAAAAGCAATTCCAATTGCAAAAGCAGAGATGAAAAATTGTGAATAAAATCCGCTAATAAGAAAACTGCGCACAATTTTGTTTTTAAGTTTTGTAAGCAAAATTGCGATTACAAATCCACAAAAAAGCGCAATTGGCGAACTTAAAAAAAATAAAATTGTGCTGTTTTTTAGAGCGTCCCTGAAAGCTGACTTGGAAAAAAGGCTAGAAAAATTACTAAATCCAAGCCGCCAATTTGTATTATTTTCAACCTTGAAAGCATTAAAAAATGACTGAAAAATAGGATAGACAGAAAAAATTAAAAGAAAGATTACAAGAGGGCTAATTAGTAAAATTGCCTGCGTATTTTTGTTAAAAACAACGGTTTTTATAGTATTTTTTTTAATCCCGAACACGATTACCCTCTTTATCAAAGGCAAGAATTTTGCTTTGATCATACTCAATTTGAACTTTTTGATCAGTAATATCAATCGGAGTTACAATTTCAAGATTAGTATTTTTTTCAATATCATAAATTTGGTAGAAAAAATTTTCAGCAAGATTTTTTTTATATAAAATTTTGCCGTTTGATTTAGTTATGCATGGCAAAATTTTAACATATTTTCCTCTTATATAAAAATTTTTTTCCGCGGTTTTTTCAAGAAAATTAATCTCGGGAGAGCCGATAAATTTTGCAGCAAATAATGAATTAGGATTTTCAAAAAGTTCTTCAGGTACTGAAAATTGAATAATTTTGCCTTTATTTAAAAGGATAATTTTATCACTAATCTTCATTGCATCATTTTGATCATGAGTTACTAAAATGATTGTCATTTTAAATTCATCCTTGATTTTAAGTAATAATTTGATAGTTGCCTCTTTTATTTTTGTATCAAGGGAGGAAAAAGGTTCATCCATTAAAACCATATTATCACCTTTTATAATTGACTTGGCAAAAGCGACCCTTTGTTCCTGGCCGCCGCTGATTTTTGCGGCTTTTTTTTCAAAAATATCTTCAATTTCCAGAATTTTTAAAATTTTTTTAATTTCAATTTCAAATTGTTTTTTGCAAAATTTAATATAAAAATAATAAAATTTTACATTTTTTATGATAAAAATATAAAAATTTACTTTTTGTGCAATTTTTTTTCAAAATGAATCTGATTTTTCTATAAAAAAATTTGTTAAATTCTTGCCAAAATCAGGTAAATTTTTGATTTTGGCAAATTCCCTAAGACTTAATAATCAGACTTTTTTCCTTCATTTTAAAGAGTTCTTTGTACTAATCCATAGGTTTTTTTTAACACTTATTTCTTCATAAAGATTGTTTTTCTGCATTATATAGCCAAAATGTTCAAATTCCGGGCTATATTCAATTGCTGCTTTTGAAGGTAAAAATCCCGCTAATAAATTTAAAAAAGTCGATTTTCCTGACCCTGAAGGCCCTAAAATTGTAGTAATTTTTTTAGCTGGAATCTCAAGATTATTGATTTCTAAAAACTCTTTTTTATCATAAGAGAAAATTAAATTTTTAATCTTAATCGCACTGTTTTGACTTTCCATAATGAAAATTTTACCTTTTTTTTGCAAAATTTTTGCATTTCTAATTTATAATTTATTATATTCAAAAAATTTTAAAAGAACAATAAAAATTTTTCTTATTTTTTTATAAAAAATTTCACAAAAATTAAAAAGCGAGAAATCTTATGAATTTCAAAAAATATTTAAAATTATTCCCTATTTTATCTCCCTCATTTTTCCTAATTGCCGCTGGGTGCGGTAGTCAGAAAGAACAAGTAGTACTAAACACAAGTCAGGGTGTTTTTTGGCCTTTAATTTTTGGGCTCAATGAATATGGAAAAAATGAAAAAGGACTAATTCCTTATTATAATAAGACGTTTAAAGACGATCCTGATTTTGTCCCAGTTCGGCTTGTGCTTGATAATGAATCAAATGCAAAAACACAGTCCCAGCTCACCCAGAATATCAAAAATTTACTTGATTCAAACTCCGATCAGATTCCTAGCCTTGTTCTTGGCGATCTTTCAACTGCCTCAGTTTTAGCAAAACATAACCGACTTTTGGAAATCAAGAACGAAAAATTAGGCCCTGATTTATTTGTTGATAAACTTGTTAGCGCCTATAATAGTTCTGATTTTGGTCAGAATAAGTTTTATAATATCCCTTTTAATAAAAATGATGTTGATGCTCTTGGTTTTAACCTTGATAATCTAAAAATAATTTTTGATCTAATCGAAAAAGGCGGAGGTAGTATTGATAAATCAAGTGAGCTCTATCAAAAAGCAGTTGAAGCTGAAAATAATGGGAATTCTACCCCAAAAAACAGTTTATTCAGGGCAATTGATATTATAGCCCCAGATGTTTTTAAGGACCTAAAAGTTGATCTTTCGACTTTTGAAAATATTGAAAATGCTCTTGAATTTGCCACTAAATTTATTAACGGAGTCAAATTTAGAGAAGATGCCCAACTTGATGAGGCAACTGAGAATGCTACAATTTTTGACCTTGATTATTCCCAGATAATTTTCCATAAGGATCTGATCTCAAAAACAGGTAGTCCTTTCTGGAGTCCAAAAGGTAAAAATTTAGACTTTTTAATTAATTCAGATCCAAATTTGCGCCAAGAATTTATAAAAACCTATGATAAATACGTTAAAAGTAATAAAAAATTGACCAAAAAAGTCAAAAATCAGACAAAAATCCTTCAAGCTTTCCAGTTTAAAAATTTTAAAGCGCCGGGAATTGGCCAGTGAGGAAGTCATGATCTTTTACAATATCGCACGGTTTTTGGTTATATTCCCGGAGTTGGAATCAAGCAATCAATGGATTCAGCAACCTCAAGAAACTTATTTGCCAAAAATATGCCCGAAAAGGCTAAAAAATTTGCAACTTTTAATGACATTTTCCATACAAATCAGCCTTTAAAAGCTCTACCTGACTCCCCCGTTTCAATTTATTATTCAGGCGGTTCATCTTTAATTCCTATAAAAACTGGAAATGAAAAAATTGATAAGGGAACGCAGAAATTTTTAACCTGATTATATACAGGAAAAAACGATATTGACGGGAAATTAATTGATAATGCCGACTACTTAATGAAAAATACGGGTTATTTTATCCCGTTAAAAACGATGGTCACCAAAGAAAAACTTGATGAAATCAAAGCAAAATATAATCAATATTATACCACAATTAAAGATTTTGAGAAAAAAAATAAAAAAAGTTTTGAACTAATCGGCGAAGATGCCAAAAAAATTGACTGAAATTTATACGAAAAAGCAGCAAATCTGCGTTCAGTAATCATCTCAATGGAGTCAATGCTAAAAGCCCTTGATAATAAAAACGGTCAAAAATCAGAAATTCTTACCGATAATGGTGATTTTAAGGCTACAAAAATTTCTAATATCATACTTGATTCGCTAATCGAATCAACCCGGTTTGAAAATCCCCAGATCAAAACCGGGCAGGAAATTCTGAAATTAATTGATGAACAAAATTAAAATTTTTACTTAAAAAATCCTAATTTTTTTTTAATTTTGCAAGCAAAACTAGAAAATTAGTTTTGCTTTTTATTTTTATAAAAAATAATTTTAATGTTATAATTAAAATGTTTAAAATAACAAAAAAATAAAAAATTTTTCAAATTAAATTCAAAATTAACGAAAGGATAAATTTTATTTAAAAAATGGACAAATTTTCACGAACTGTTCTCGGTGATATTCACCCATCGGAATTAGGTGTTGTTGACTGTCATGATCATTTAATTAAAAATTATGGGCCAGAAGCTCACGAACATCCGGATTTTGTAATGTTATCAAATGAGGCTGCAATTGCTGAATCACTTGAATATGCTTCCCGGGGTGGAAAAACAATAGTGACAATGGATCCCCCAAATGTTGGTCGGGATGTCTATCGAATGTTAGAGATTGCCAAAGCTCTTGAAGGAAAAGTGCATATTATTATGGCAACTGGATTTCATAAAGCGGCTTTCTATGATAAAGGCGCATCATGACTTGCGCTTGCACCAACAGATGAAATTGTAAAAATGGTTGTTGCTGAAATTACACAGGGAATGGATGAATATAATTATTCAGGTCCTGTGGTTAGACGTTCAAAAGCCAAAGCAGGAATTATTAAAGCCGGAACTGGATATGGAGCAATTGATCGACTTGAATTAAAATCACTTGAGGTTGCAGCAAGAGCCTCAATTGAAACCGGGGCACCGATTTTGGTTCATACCCAATTAGGAACAATGGCCTATGAAGCGGCAAAATATTTAATTGATTTTGGTGCAAATCCACGGAAAATTCAGATCTCACATCTTAATAAAAACCCTGATAAATATTATTATGCAAAAATAATTAAAGAACTTGGGGTATCTTTATGTTTTGATGGTCCTGATCGGGTTAAGTATTTTCCTGATACAACTCTTGCTGAAAATATTAAATATCTTGTCGATCTAGGACTAGAAAAACATATTACCTTATCACTTGATGCCGGTCGTGTTTTATATCAGCGAAATTATGGAAAACTTAAAGGTAAATGAACTTTTGGACTAACCTATTTATTCGATCGGTTTATTCCGCTTTTAGAACAAGTTGGAATTAGCAAGGAAACAATTAATAATATTCTTGTTAATAATCCAGCTGAAATTCTTGCCTTTGATCAGCCAAGAAAATTTGATCCATCAATTCTTCCAGATTATATTATTGAATTAAAAAAATCCTTTAAAATCTAGAAGAATTTCGTTTTTTTAACAAAAATTTTTGTTAAAAAACCCTGGTTTTTATACGTTAATCGATCTTTTTAGACTAAATTTTCGAAAGGAAATATAAATGTCTTTAAATAAGAATAAAAAATTACTTTTTGGTTTGCTTATTTTCTTGTTAATTAACATTTTAATCATCGGGATCACACTCGGGGTTAGAATGGGAAAATATCAAGAAAGTTTTTCAAGTGCCCTTAACTTTTTAGTGCGGGTAGTTTATTTGGATAACTATCTCCGGCAAAATCCTTTGCTTTTAGGATCGCTTGTATTATTTGGTTATCTCGCTCTTGGCCGTGGAAAAGTCGATGCAATTCTTGGCGCTCTAAAAACTGCAATTGGAGTTTTCCTTTTAACGGTTGGATCCGGCGGACTTGTTGGGCTAGCAAAACCAGTTTTTAACGCAATCGGAGGAATTAAAGAAGGGGGAGTTGTGCCCTTAGATCCTTATCTTGGTTGGACTTCCGCTAATAATTTTCTCCAAAAAGGTTTTGGGGCTGCTAATGATTTTCTTACATTGATCTCCTTTACCTTTATTTTTGCTTTTATTATTAATATTTTAATGGTTTTAGCAAAAAGATTTACAAATACAAACTCAATTATGATTACAGGACATGTAATGCTCCAGCAATCATCAATTGTAACTGCTTTATTATATGTAATTTTATTCCGGACATTCCCGCTTCTTGATGATGGGGCTATCTCAACTGGATCTCAAGTTGGACTAGTGCTAATTTCAGGGCTATTTTTAGGAATTTATTGGGCAACTGCATCGGGAGCAACACTAAAAATTACTAATTTAGTTACCCAAAATGCTGGTTTTGCAGTTGGGCATCAACAGATGCTTAGTTTATTTACAAGTTATAAAATCGGTCGCTTTTTTGGGAAAAAAGAGCAAAGTGCTGAAAATCGTAAGTTGCCTAGTTCGCTTAAAATTTTTGAAGATAATATTTTTACCCAGACAATTATCATTTTAGTTTTATTTGCCGTACTTTTTGCAATTATCATTGGCTATCACGGAATTGAAAATGTAATTAATCCGAAATTTAACGGCTTTGCAGCTCCTGAAAGCGCAACATCTGCAGCTAAAACTGCAGCTAAAGAAATTGGAGCAGCTTGAAATTCTTCCTTAGGTGGGGCTAACTTTGTCTTTTTAATTTTAGGTGGAGTACTTAAAATTGTAGCAACTTTAGTAGCCTTAATGACCGGGGTAAGAATGTTTGTTACTGAATTACAACAGTCATTCCATGGGATTTCCGAGAAAATAATTCCGGGAGCGGTAGTTGCTGTTGATATTGCCGCAACTTATGGATTTTCAATTAATGCCGTAACTTACGGATTTTTAGGTGGGGTTTTTGGTCAATTCCTTGCTGTTTTTGTTACAATCGGACTTGCGGCAATCCCGGGAAATAATTTTTCCCTTGTTGCTGTTCCCTTATTTATTACCCTCTTTTTCAATTCTGGGGCTATGGGTGTTTTTGCCAATGCTTCTGGTGGTTGAAAAGCTTCATTTATTGTTCCAGCAATTATTGGATTTTTTGAAATTATAATAATTTCCTTTGCGCTTAAATTAGTACAAAATATTAGTGGTGAAGGAATTCCATTAGGCCAAAATCCGGTTGCAACCGGATTTTTGGGAATGGGTGATTGAAACCTTTTCTTTGGACTTGTTTTAATTATTGGACAGTTTCATTTTGTTGTTGGATGGATTGCGATCATCGTTGCGATTCTCCTTCTTATTTTATTAGGTCAAGCGGTTGATTCTACTAACCAAACAAAAAAAACCTGACTACAAAAACTACTAAAAGTTGAAGTGGATCTAATTAATAAAGAAGTCTAAATTTTGCTGGTGCATTAATATTAAAGATTTTTTAAATTTTTTTCGAAAAAAGGAAAAAATTAGGAATTTTAAACAAAAAGTTTTGATTTTACTAAAAATCAAAACTTTTTTTAATATTAATATTAGAGCTGATTTCATTTCATAAAAAGCTTAAAATTCCGGTTTAAAAGTTAGTTATTTTTGCTTTGACACTGATTTTTAAAAAAAGTTAAAAAATGAAATTAAATGATAATAAATTAAAAATTTTTATAAAGAATAATATTTTTTTATAAAAATTTTTGATCCTTGCAAGATTTATAACTTTTTTTCTCTTTTTTATTTAACTTTTTTTAAAAATAAGGTATAATTAAACTAAATTCAAATTTCAGATTTTTTAATTTCAAATCTTATTTTTAATTAAAAATAATTTAAAAGAGGTATTTATGGCATTAAAAATTGTTGCTGCTTGTGGAAATGGAATGGGAACTTCAATGATTATCAAGTTGAAAGTTCAAAAAATTGTCAAAGAATTAGGAATAGATGCCACAGTTGAAGCGCTTTCAATGGGCCAATCCAAAGGTCTTACTAATTCAGTTGATATCATTATTGCCTCCAAACATCTTGTTAGCGAATTTAGTCAAAAACAAAAAGCAAAAATTGTTGGCGTAACTAATTTAATGGATGAAAATGAGATAAAATCTGCGCTAACTCCGGTTCTTAAAGAACTAAGTTAGCCAAAAAATCAAGGATTTTTTTATATGTCAGTTAATTTACTTACAAGTCTTAAGGAAAATGATTCAATTCTTATAAATCAGACAGCATCAAACTGACAAGATGCAGTCAAAATTTCTTGTCAACCATTATTAGATAAAGGTCTAATTAGTACTGAATATGTTCATGCGATAATTCAATCAACAATCGAAAATGGGCCTTATTATATTTTAGCCCCTTTTTTAGCTATGCCTCATGCAGAAGCTGGAAAAGGCGTTTTTGGTAATGGCTTTTCACTTGTTGTTTTTAATAAACCATTTTATTTTGAAGCTGATAGTCGTCCAGTTCAGATTTTAATTACCCTGGCAGCTACCAATTCAGATATTCATACATCGGTAGCACTCCCCCAAATTGTTGCCGCTTTTGAAGATGTTGCAAATATTGAAAAGATTAAAAACGCCCAAAGCAAGGAAGAAATTATTTCACTGCTTGAGAAAGTTGATTTTTCTAAATATTTAGAAACCTAAATTTCTTAGGTTTTTCTCTAATTTTTGAGAACCTACAATTTTTGTAGGTTTTTTTTTTTTTTTTTTTTTTTCTTAGTCTTTGAAAAAAATGTTATAATTCTTAATGTATAAAACTTTCTTTTTAAGAGATATTGATTTTAATTGAAGAAATTAAGGAAATCAAAAAATTTATGGAAAACACCAACTTGCACTACAAAAAAAAAAAAAAAAAAAACACTAACCTTTCTAGAAAAAATCTTTTAACAATTGGGGCCGCAGTTTTTTTCGGAATTGCAATAATCACAATTCCGCTTGTCACCGTTGCTAATTGAAAGATCAAAGATCCACGACTTCAAGTACAAAATCAAGCAAAATTAATTACAAATATTCAACTAAAAGATGAGTATCAAAATGGAAATTTAAGCTATTTTGATCTTAAAAAACAGCTTTTTAATGCTGATAATACTAAAAAAACTGGGATTGACTATAGCCAGTTTTTTGATTTTTACCAAAAAAATAACACGAGCCTACCAATTAATTTTGCCACTGATTATGGCTGAAATCGTTACAAACTTGATGTTTTTGATCTAAAACCACTTGATCAAGAACAATCTTTTGAAATTTATTATCGTTTAGTATATCAACTACCTGATGATAAAAAGGCAATTTCTGATCTTTTAACCCAAAAAGTTATCTGAAATTATCTCCCTGATTATTCACTTGCTAATTTCGCTAATTTTTCAAGTTCAAAATTGGAAAAACTAAGAGCTTATACCAACAAGGAATTTAGTTTATCAACCAAAAAAGAACTTACAAAATTAGTAAAATTAGAAGACTTTGAAAAGCAAGTAAACTGGGCAATAAATAATAATGAAGCCCGCAAAATTATTAATAAATATTTTAATTTAGAAGAAATTATTGCCGAGATTCTTAATAATAAAGAATTTTCTTATCTAGATGAAAGTGGAATATGAAATCCGCAATATCAGATTGAACTTGTAAGAGATCAAATTTTAGGTCAGGATTTTTTAGCAAAAACAGGTCAAAAAGGAATTTATAAATTAACATTTTATGCTGCTTTTTCGCCGAATTTTGCTAAAAAAATTGCGGCTGATCTCAATAAAAGTTCAAAGTTTCATTTTGGAATTAACATTGATCTTAATAATTTTTTCCTTGATAAAACAGTCGCTGAAAATATTAAAATAACTGAATTTTCTGAAGATGATTATTACCCACAAATAAATTTTGAAAAAAATTTAGAAGCCGAAATTAATGGTTGAGATTTTCTAAATTATTACAATAACCAAATTTTTGCAACTCAAAACGAGAGAGAAGATTTTCTCAAGAACCTTATAGCAAAAATTGTTAGAACTCCGCTTCTGAAAAAAGTTGAATTTGAAAATAAATTATCCGGTATTGATTATGCAAAATTTTTAAAATATTTAAAATTAGATATTAAATTAGATGCTAATTCAACTAAATTGGCTTTTAAAAATAACCAAATTGTTGCCAAAATTTTCGGAAAAATTATTCTTAGAAATGCTGAAAATCAAATTGTCGCTGAAAAAAACTTTTCCCAAACTATTGAACATCTAAACCGTCTCGGGCAAAATGATGCTGAATTAGTAAAGCAAATTAAACAGACAAAATTTGAATTTAAACCAGAAACTAGAAAAAAAATTGCAAACCAAAAGGGTGCGCCAAAATCAGAAATTCTTGCACTCTTAAATGCCAATAAATTTGATAAATTAAAAAATATCCTTGAAAATGGTGATTATTATGGCTATGAATTTAACGAAGATCGCTTAAAATTATTAGTTCATAATTCACAATTACCTAATGTTGAAGAATTTGCAAAATTAAGTGTAGTTCCTGAGAAAATGTCTGAGGGAATTATTAATCTTTGGAATAAGTCATTTAAAACAAATCAAGAGGTTAGTACATTTTTATCTTTACTTGCAAAAAGGGATATCAGTTTTGTTGCAAAATATTGATATGATCTTTTAAATAAATTTAAATTAATTGATCCAAAAACACAATGGCCTGAAAATCTTGACCAAAATAGTTTATTTAAACATTTAAGTCAAATAAAAATTCAGCCTCCTGAGAAAAAAGCAGTTTCACTGACCTCCGATTTTTGACTTTTTTCATTAAATAATGACTACCTAATTTCCCCTGATTATCTTAATAATAGTTTTTACCTTCACTCAAATTTAAAAAATACTTTGGACTTAATCAAAACTGAAAGCGCATTTAACACGAGAGATTTTGTCGAACATATAAGAGAACTTGCAAAATCAATTAAACCAAAAGATTTTATCCAAGAAAAAGGTAAAAATCCAATTACAAATCTTAGTGAATTTCTAGTTGCTTTTTATTCGCTTATTTATTCAAAAGATCAAGGACTTCTTGCTGAATCACTCGGGCAAAATTTAGACTATAAAATTCAGTTTGAACTCGAACCTATAAGCCTAAATGTAGCAGTTAGTCAGGAAAAAACTAATCCAAATAATAATTTAAGATTAAAATATTGATATAAAATTGGTTCAGTTGATCAAAATGGGAATTTAATTCAAGTGATTTACCAAACAAAAAAAGAAACTTTGGATCTTGTAGTTAATGAAAATAATAAATTGCTTAGTGAAGATGTAGAAAAATTAAATGAAATTGCTACTAATTTTCCAAGTGCAGACCAAATTATTTTCCTTAAAAAAGAAGATTATACCCAACTTGTTGATAGTATAAAACAAGTAATTAAAACGGAAAATACTCCAGTTAAAATTGATAATCAGATCAAAAATCTACCTTTTAGTCAATTTTTTGAAAATAATTACCCAGATTATGGTTTTTATATAATAAAAACAAGTAAAAATTTAGAAAGTAGTAAACCTGAAGCAGCAAAAGTTGCTGCAAAACCTTCAGCAGCCAAGCCAGTAGCAGCTAAACCAGAACAACAAGAAATTCATCAAAGCGAAGAAATTCCCGGAGTTCTTACTAATACAATATCTCAACTTGGCAATCAGATACGACATAATTTTGATTTATATGTATACAAAAAAGATCAGCCACAGATTCACTCAAGTAAGCCAGTTAGGGTAATTATTATTGAAAGTTCAGAATCACTATTTGCTTTAAAATAAAAAGGAGAAAAAATGAAAAAAAACAAGCTAAAATATTTAATTTTCTCAATTATTGGAATTAGTACAATTATAAGTCTTGCTGTTACAATTCCTTATGCACTTTCATCCCAAGCCGAAAAATATAATCTAGAACTAAATTCTTATAACATTGATCTTGGAAAAGCACAAAATTTGACCTCAAGAACTAATTTTAATAGTGCTGAATTTGATAAATTAGTTGCAAATTTAAAGGTAAAACCTAAATTTGCCAAGCGACTAAACGCTTTTGATGCTCTAAATTTTCACTTTGATAAATCTTATAGTTTCGATCTAGCTGATGCAGTTGATTTAAGTAGTCTAAGTCAAAAATATCCTGATCTAAGTTTTAAATTGGTTATCCCTGATAATAAATCCAGGTTTGAAATCAAAGAAAATAAGCTAAAAAATATCGGACTTAATGTAACTAATCATTCAAAAACCATAAATTATACTGCAAAATTCGACCTTGATTTCTCAGGTCAAGAAAAGGCTTTCCAATTTCTACCCGAAAATTTCACTGGCCAAATTAGTCTTAGAAATCTTGAATCACTTAAAGGAAAAACCGCAACTGAAATAGCAATTTTATTTTATAATGCTTGACTAAAACGGTTTAATAAACTTTCTGATTCAAAAATTGCCTTATATGAAACTTTTGGCGAATTTGGTGGGGCCTCCTTTAGCCTAAATTCTGAACCAATTTTTATCCTTCCAGAAAATTTTGAAATCAAACCGGATCTAAAAGATAATAAACTAGTTTTTGCAAGTATAAATGATGAAAAAAATGAGCTTGTTCTTAATATGGTTTTATATGATAAAACAGCTAAAACTGAGAAAATTTTTCCCCTTAGATTTGTTGATCTCCCAAAAACAAATCAGAAATATGGGGGAAAATTTTTAGCAAGTTTTTTGAAAAACTATGAATTTAATAGTGAAATTTCAAAATACCTAGCCAAAAATAACTTAGATATTGCACAATTATTTTCATTGTCTTCTAATCCAAAAAGTCTTGATTTAACTAAATTTGAGTCCTGATTTATTCAAAAATCAGTGCCAAATACAACTTTTTTTGCTGATATTAAAGGTTTAATTCCTAATTTTGAGGCCAAAAAAGCAGCTTTTTTAGTTAAAAAACCTGAAAAAGTTAGTCAGAATAAGAATTTATTAACTATTAATTTAAAATTAGAAGGAACTTTTTTAGTAAATGATCAAGTTCCTGCAGGTCTAAATTTGACTCAAGATAAACAATATAATTATAATTTCGACTTTGACTACGATGCAACACAAGAAATTTATTCTGGATATTTTCGAAATGCGCTTGAATTATTTGATGCTAAAACGGCAAAAAATCTTGATAATTTAAAACTTGAGGTCAAAAGCTATCTTCCAGTAACGGTTTTCGCCTCAACAATTAATACAAAAATTGCCCATCTTTTAAATAAACCCCTTGAACTTAAGGGAATTACTAAAAAAATGAGTCCTTTATTTGATTTTCTTAATTTTTCAACAAGTAAAAATGAAAAATTAGAAACAAAAATGGCTCCACCAAATGGTAAAATGCAAAAAGTTGGTGCAGTTTTATTTAATGAAGAGGTAAAACAACAAGAAAGTCAGGAAAAAGGTCAAGCAAAAGAAGAAAAATCAAGTAAAGATTCCCAAAGTGAACAAACTGATCAAAGTGAACAAGTACCAAAAGTTGAAACTAAAACAATCCAGGCAGAAAATGGTGGAACTTACTTATCTAAACTTTTTGAAAATTTAGAAAAAACTAGTTTCCCGACAAACACTTTATTATATTTATCAACTTTTTATCGGGATAAATTTATTTTAAAATTAGAACTAAAAGTTGAAGGAATAACAAAAGAAACACTTGAGATCAAAATTGACAAAGTTGCCCCTGATAATAAAGCTTATCAAGCATTAGTCCAAAGTACAAATACCGATTTATTCCTTGATTGACGATCAAATATAACTACAACAACCGAAAAATATCAAAATAAACCAGTACTTGCATCGATTAGTGCACTAAATAATCCGAATTTAAAATTTAAGGTAAATCCAGAACCTTCAAATAAATCGCAGCAAAAAGTACATCTAGATCAAGCCGGTATTTATTTAGCTGAAGGTGGAATAAGTCTTGAAAACTCAAGTCAAGAACAATCAAAAAATCTTAAACTTGATGAGGGTAAGACAATTTTTTATGCCTTTAAACCCACTAAATTATCACGAAGATCACTTTTAAGATATTTTCTATTAAGCGCAAGTGATAATTCTAGTTCAAAATTCAGTTTATTAATCGAACCAGAAATATTACTAACCGGGTTTAATAAAATTGGTGCTGATTTTGAAAAGGTAGAGCAAAATAATAAAAATCAATTAAAATGGACCGATGCCTCAGGTGGGCTGCAAAAAACTTTTAACGGAACTTATCAAGATGTTCATGATTTCCTTTTACAACTTCTTCAACATAATAAAGTTGCGCTTTATCCTAAAAATCAATCAGATAAATCACATGATTTCCTCAATGCTCCGGCTGCTACAATGGTTCTGGTTGCAACAGTTGAAAGCGAAAATGCAGAAAAATACCTTAAAATGAAGCTTTTTTCAAGTGATTATCAAAAAGGGAAAAAGGAAATTTTTAGCTGAAAAGCCAAAATTGAGAGCCAATTTCAAAATCTCGATCTAGCTAAAAATCTAACTTTAGGTACAACAAAAAGCAACAATCAAGAAAATATTGACAAAGAACAACAAGATGATAGTAGAAAACCAACCGGAATAACACTAAAAGGTTTTGCCCTCTTTGATAAACCAAAAGATAATCAAAAATATAATAATATCCTTGAAAAATTCCTTAGCGAATATATGGAATAAAAAATTTAAAAAACAGATTATTTATTCCTAATTTATTAAAAAAAGTTGACTAAATTTAGTCAACTTTTTTAATATTTAAATAATTTCTTTAATATTATTTTTCCTAATTTAGAAATATTAAATTAGGAAAAATATAACAAAGTTCTTCAATAATTTTTGCTTATAAAAATCCATCAGTAAAAGCTTGTTGAAAAAAATAAATAATTCCTCAAATAATTAGTCCGGTAAAAACAAGGCCGCTAATCATCGAAAACCAAATAAATCCTGACTGAAATAAAAGATTAATTTTTTGCTTCTGTTTTTTGAAAAATCCTTTAAAATTAAGCATAATTTAACCTTTCACTGTTGATTCTTGACGGGAAACTGCCTTCATAATTCTTGATCTAAAAACAAAATAGACGATAAACATTGGCAAAACCGCCAAAAGCGCTCCGGCCATCCGGATGTTTTTAAAATATCCTCCTGGTACTTGCATTGTCTCATCAGCAACACCAACTTTTTGGAGCAATCAGATATTTAAAGTTTGAACATTTGCCGAATTTGACTGGAGAATCACAAGTGGTCAGGATGTCGCATTTCAGGCGGCTAATGCTGTTAGAATTCCGACAGTTCAAATTGTTGGACTTACCATTGGAATTGCGACTTTAAAAAAGTAGCGAATTCGTGAACAGCCATCAACCATTGAGGCTTCCTTGATCCGATCGGGAATTTCTTCAAAGGCTTGACGGAACATTAGACCAGAGAAAACTGAGGCAATAAATGGGGCTGTTAGGGCAAAAATTGACTGAAACCCATCATTTCAACCAAGCATTACCATAATTCGATACTGGCCAATTATTAAAGCTGTCTCGGGAAGAACTAAAATTGATAAGAAAATGGCTCAGGATAACTGTTTAAATCGTCATTTTCTTAAAGAAAATGCATAACCAAAAGTCATTGAAAAAAATACTTTTCCAACAACGGCAATTAAAGATACACTCGCAGTAATTCCAAGGGCTTTAAAATAACCAGACTGAGCAGCTTTTGTAAAATTATCCCAGGTAAATTGATTAGGTCAAAAAACCGGAACCCGGGTATCAAGAATCTGATCTTCGGGGGCTAAAGCATAGACAAACATAAAATAAAAAGGGAAAATAATGAAGATACCAAAAACAAAAAGTACTATAAATTTAAAGATAAAATTAAAAATTGCACTAATTAAATTATCATTTTTGACCTGGGAATTAATGTTTTCAATAACTCTTGCAGTTTTGCGATCGCTAATGAATTTGCGAATTTTTAATCTTAGAATAAACATATCTCTCCGAAATTTTATTAGATATTCAAAATATCCCATTTAAAAATTTTTTTACTGTTATAGAAAGGGCAATTCCGAAAATAAAAAGGTAGATTGCTAATGTTCCTGCCTGGGCAAAATTAGGCGTTCCGCGGACATTTTTATAAATATAGACAAGCAAAGTTGATCCTCCATTTGTAATTGCTTCGGTCTCATTTGGGAAAATTCCGACCGGAAATACCTTAATTCCGCCGATGATTCCAATTGTGATCAAAAAATTTATTGTCTTTGAAACTGTAGGTAAAGTGATTTTGAAAAACTGTCGAATCGGTGAGGCGCCATCGATTGCTGCTGCCTTATAAAGTGTTGGATTTACTGATAACATTGCGGTTGTTAGGATTAGAACTTCAAAAGCAAGACTACGTCAGATTCCCGAGATCAAGACCACAAAAAGTGCATGCAGCGAACCGGGATTGCCCGAATTTAGTCATCTAGTTGAAATACCAAAAAGTTTGTTAATAAAACCAGTTTCACTATCAAAAATATAACCAAATGCAACTGAAATCGCAATTCCTGAGGTTACATAGGGCATAAAAAAAATCGTCTGTCAAAATCCACGGGCATATTTTCGGTGCAAGGAAGCAATTGCTGATGCAATTATCAAACTAATAATTAGACCAAAAGGAAGGGCTAGAATTGAATAGACAACTGAATTTCTAATTGCATAATGAAAATTTTTATCAATTGTGATCAAATCAATGAAATTATCAAAGCCAAAACGGGTATTTCCGGCGATATTATGGTTGATCTCAATTGTTAAAGATTTTGAAATTGAATAAAGAAAAGGCAGAAAGGTAAATAAAAAAATTACTAAAATTGAAGGTAAAAGCACCAAAAAAGGCTTTCAAAACGGGTGTTTTTGATCGAGAATCCCTAGTTCTAAACGCGATTTGCGAATCCGCCTTTTATAAAAAAAACCGCTGATAAAATTCATTAGATCCTTTCCCTTGTTTGATAATCAAATAAATGTAATTTGCCATTTTTAAAGCTAAACTGGATAATTTCGCCGATTTCATAGGTTGGTTTTTTCTTTAAAATAATCGAAAAAAGACCTAAATTTGTAATTTCAATTTTCCCTTGGATATCTTTTCCGAGATATTCAATTGCAGCAATTTTTCCAAAAAAATTGCCATTTGCATCTTCAATTAGATGCTCAGCGCGAATTCCGGCTCTGATTTTTTCATAGGGATAATTTTCTAAATTCTCGTAAATTACTTGATTGTCAATAACAACGCGTTTACTTTTTTGATCATAGAAAGCATCAAAAATATTCATTTCTGGAACACCTAAAAAAGAAGCAACAAATTCATTTTTAGGTTTATGATATAACTCAGTTGGAGTCCCGATTTGTTGAATATAACCAGTTGACATACAAATTATTCTATCTGAAATTGACATTGCCTCTTCTTGGTCGTGGGTAACAAAAACAGTTGTAATCCCGATTTCTGTCTGGATTTTTCTAATTCATTGCCTTGTTTGGACTCGCAGTTTTGCATCTAAATTTGAAAGTGGCTCATCCATTAATAAAATATCAGGATGACGGACGATTCCACGGGCGATTGCAACTCTTTGTTGCTGACCTCCTGATAATTTTGTCGGTTTTTTAGCCAGATTTTTGGTGATTTCAACTTTTTCGGCTGTCTGAAGTACGGCCTGATTTATTGCTTCCTTAATCGAAATATTTTTTGATTTATATTCCTGATATTCTTTTAGTTCAGCTTCTGATAATTTTTCGATATTAAGGGAAAATTTACTAATCAGGTTTTTTTCTCATTCTAAAAACCGTTTTAAAGTTTGGGCTTTATAACTTTTAATTTTTTGTTTAAGTGATTTTAAAAGTAATAAGTTTGGTGATTCAGCTCTGTTATTTTCTAGAAATTTTTTCTTGTTTTCAATGTAATTTTGCTCTAGTTTTTCGAGTTTTTTCTCATTTTTAATTAATGCTTTTTCGGTTTGAATTTGGGTTTTAAATCATAATTCTTTTTCTTTTTTTTGAAAATTGAAGGCTTCAATTTGTTCTTGATAGTCAAGATTTAGTGATTCTTCATCTTTTAGTTTCGTTTTAGTACGAAATTTTTTATAACCTTTTTTGATTTTTGTTAATTCTAACTTCGCATTTAATTTAAATTTTTTATATAAATTTTCAAGATTTTCTAATTTTTCAAATAATTGTGATTTTTCTTCAAGAAAAATTTTACGGGCTTTGACTAATTCAGGGGCATATTTAATTGCATATTTTTCCTGAATAATTCGGTTTTTATAGTCCTTTTTATCAGCCTTTGCTTTTTCTCTGATTTTTTTTAGCTTTAATTTATAAGCTTTCCGATAAGAAATTGCCTGTTGGATTGGGCAGATTTCACTTTGATTTTTCTTGAAAATTTTCTTTAAAATTGCTCAAAAAATTGATGCTGATCTACCTAGTTTTAGAAAATCAATTGTTAGATTTTTAATTTCTGATTGTTTATGGGCATCAATTAAAATATAATCTGATTTGAGCTGGTTTAGGCCAAGATACATTTCAGTTTTAAGCTCGCTATAGTCATGCTCTAACTGGCGATAAACATTAAAATAATCAAATAAAAGTGCCTTATACTTTTCAAGTTCTTCAAGGGAAGCGCCATTTTTTGCTAAAACAATCGAATTAGCATTTACCTGGGCGTGCATAGATTTTTCAAGGGCTCGTTGTTTTCATCTTGGGTCATTATGAAGTGAAAAAGCGATGTTTCCAAAAACATTTAAATGCGGATAAAGGGCATAATTTTGAAAAACAAGTCCAATTTTTCTTTGCTGAGGTGATTTTCTAGTTACATCATCCCCATTAAAAATAATCTGGCCCGAAGTGGGTTTTAAAAGCCCGGCAATTGCGTTTAAAATCGTTGTTTTTCCAGACCCTGAAGGCCCTAAAAGGGTGACAAGTTCACCTTTAAAAATTTTAAGATTAGCCTTATCAACTGCAAGTGTTTCACCAAAATCAATGGTTAGATCTTTGATTTCAATTGCTGGAATCAAAGATTTTGACTTATAACGATTTTCGGCCGCCTGCCGAATTTTTTTAATTTCATATTCAAAATCAGCATTTTGGTAGTCTAGATTTTCATTATCTTTTTTCATTTTTTTCCGTTTTTTATTTTTTTTCCTTTAATTCTCGACCAAATTCATACCAGTCAACAACATTTTTATTCTTATTTTTATCTCCTAAAACTAAAAAATTACTAATCGGGGGGAGACCTCGGGTCTTCCATATTTCTTCAAGAACTTGAGTAATTGAATTAAATTTCTTATCCCTTATTCCCTCAAAAACGCCGAATTTTTTATTAATTGCATTCTCAAGCGCTGATGCTTGTTTGATCGAAAGATATGAATAAATTGTCGTTGGATCATTTATTGCGCTAAATCCACTATGGAGAATTGGAGCTGCAAGACCAGCTTTGACAATTTCAAGGGAATAATTTTTATAAAATTCATCATGGCCGAAAAAAATGCTACCAACATAACGCTCATAAGAACGTGATGGGCCAGTTTTATGAAAAACAAAATAAACTTTTGCTTTTACAGGCAGTATTTTTTTGGCAAATTCAGTTGCTTTATTAGCGAATTTTGCTTCAACTCCGCTAGTTTTTTCGTATTTACCATCTTTGTTAATCATTCCAGTTTCGGGAGTATCGATACTTTCAAGTCGAACGCTAAAAAGTTGCGGAAGTTTTTCAGAATTAAGTGATTTTAATATGACAGTATCTCCATCTTTTCATTCAACAATTTCGGCTAATATTTTATCAAAATATTGTTGATCAGGTAATTTATCATCTTTAAATTTTAGTTTATCTTGTTGAGTTCATTGATAATTTTGATCTAAAAATTTTGCAATATCTTTTGCATAATCACTTTGTTGATCAAATAAATCATTAAAGGGATTTTTTAAAAAATCACGTATTTTATAGTATTTTTGGGCTTCTTGGTATAAACGAGTTGCTTCATTTTGATAACAAGAAATAAAAAATAAAGGTGACAAAATTATTGCACTTGAACTAAAAAGTAATTTTTTTATAAATTTTTTCATAATTTTTAAAAAACTAAATAATTTGCTTATTTTGATTTAAAAGCAGGACCTAAATTTCCCTCTAGTTTTTCTAAAAACTCTTTAAAACTACGCACTTTTCCATCACTTGCTTTTAATGATTGCATCTGGGCAACTGAAGAATCTAGTGATTCACGGAAGGATGAAGCATTTGCATCGGCATTATCATAGACAAGCGAATATTTTCCTTTTGAATCAGCATTAAGAAATTTACTAAATTGGTCAAGTATGAATTTCTGAGATCTATTTTTTGGACTAAAATGGGTTTTATCAAGCGTTGATTTTATTGGCAATAAATATGAGGTTGCTCTGGCAAAATACTCAAGCGGAGTCATTTTTTCCTGACTATTTTCCTCAAAGACTATTTTTTCTGTCAAAAGTCATTTAACAAAAGCTTTTGCGGCTTTATCTTCTTTTTCAGTTGAATGAATAAAAATTAGATCAGGACCTTGGGCGACAATGGGGGTGATTTTACTATTTGCATCGAATTTATGCGGTGGGGCTTCAAGTGCAAGTTCATCATCATTAAGGGCATTTGATCCAGAATTTTTATAGAGTTCTGTATAAGTTGGAATTACAAGGCCATTAAATTCTTCATTTTTATCATTTTTGTATTTGCCTAAAACAATATAATCTTTTTCGAAGATACCTGAAGGTTTTTCTGATCGATCAGTAAAATAAAACACTTTTTTAACTGGATTTTGCTGTGCATATTCTTTGAGTTTTCCTAAAAATTTAGCATCAATTTTTAATTTAGAGCTACCATCGGTTGCTGTTATTTCTAGATCTTTGGTTATATCCTTGAGATCTTCAAGTGATACAATTGCGCTAAATTTGGGATAGCTAACGCTATAAACTGACTTAAGACCATCATTTTTGTTAAAGCCGATTTGATAATTTGTCGCTGTTGGTTTGACAAAATTATGGAAATAGCCTGAAGTTGAACCAATTGAGAAAACTTGCTGATGATTCCGGAAAAAAGTTGAATTATACTCCCCTGCAGATGTATAATAAATTGAGCGATCTTTTATCCCTTGGCTTAATAAATTAAAAATTTTTTCTAAATTTTTATATCTAATTGAATCAGGTTTATCTATAAAAGATATATAATCAATTAAATTCTTTTGCCTATCAAGAACGGTAACTTCCTGTGATCGATTACCTTCTGAAACTGATCTGGCAAGAGCAAAAACTAGCGTTGCTTGATTATCAATTCCTAAAACTGATTTTGCCGAATCAGTGGATCCTCCTGAAAGGGCCTCTGGAAAAGAACGAAGAATTCGTGATGATAATTTCTGTAGGTCAGTAAAATTTTCAAGATCGGATCGGCGAAATTCATAGCCTGCAAGTCCTTGATCATCTGAGACATATTTTTTTCAGATTCTTTCAATTTCCTTAATATCACCAGTTTTTTCCTTGGCTAATTTTTGAAATTCGGCAAAATAAGGTTTATCTTCTTCTTTAATTTTTGCTGGCTTTTTTGGATCAGCAAGTGCTTTATTAATCATTCAACCAAACAAAACTTTATTAATTGTAAGAACTTCAGTTGATTTTCCAAATGGAAGGGTATAAACTCCCTTTGTATCAAGGAAAGGAACTTCTTTATTAATTTCAAGGAAATCAGAAATTCCTTGCTCTTTTAGGAACTTTTTTATTGCTTTTTCATTTTCATCTTGTGGTTCTTGATTAGAACTAAAATCTTTAACAAGCGGAAAAGTCATTGAATATTTATTAACTATTGCCAGAAGTGAAGGATAATTTGTGACAATATTTGGCAGTTTTATCCGATCTTTTGTCTGTAAAAAGTTTGTAATCGAAGCCGCTGATCCATTATAGCCATTCTGGAAATATTGTGCTTCCATTTTGATAAAATCTTTTTGATTAGTTGCAGTTTTATTCCAGACTTCAATAATTTTCTCAAGTGCTTTTGCTTCTTTTCCTGAAGATGAAAAAGTATGACCAAAAACTAATTTATTATCCTCATTTGAATCAAATCGGGAATTATTAACACAACTTGCAACTAAAGCCAAGGGAGCAAAACTAAGTGCGCTGGTTAGGAAAAAACGCCTAAATTTATAGGATAATTTAACTTTCTGCTTATTTTTCTTAAGATACTTCATTATAATTTTCTCCATAATTTTTAATTTTTAACTGTTTTATTTTGCGAATTTTTTTGATCTTTTTCCAGTTTCACTGATAGGGCAATATTCGCTCTTAACTGCTCAAGGAAATAATCAAAATTAAGATCTAATTCGGGATCTTGCAAAAATTGGTTATTAATTTGGGTTATAGTTGAAAATAAGGTTTTTCGAAATGTATTTGAATCAACTCCGGCCGGTTCTGAAAAAAGACGGTATTTTTCTGGATTTTCTAACTGCTTTTTGAATTCTGCAAGCGGAATTTGAAAAATTGGATTTTGCAAAAATAGTGGATTTTTTTCAAAATCCGAATTTAAATTCGCTTTTGTCGGATTTAAATTTCCCGCGGCAAATGCTAGAAAATCTGCTGGTGTTGATTCAAGTTTTTGCTGGTTTTCTGTTAGAAATTCCTCTTTTTGGGAAATAAATCATTTAACAAAATTAAGTGTGGCAACATCTTCTTTTTCGTTATTATGAAAACCAATCAGTGAAGGACCCTGGAGGGTGAGAATGTTGAATTTATTTGATTTTTCGACTTTTTGGGGTTCAGGGAGAATCATTAATTCATCTTCATTTAATTTCTGATAGGACTTTGAAAAAAGAGTGACATTTTTACTTTGTTTTATTAGTTTATATTTACTTTCTTGGCCAAAATCCAAATATAGACTGGCAAGATCAGAACTTGTCTGTTTTTTTTCTAAAAGTCATTTTTCAAAATCAGGATCTGAACTTAAAAAGCTGAAATTATTAATTTCGCCCTTTGTTTTTATAGTATTTTTTATTTCCTGAATTAATTTTGCATCAACTTGTGGATCAAGGATGATATCATTTTCGCTAGTAGAATTAGGTGCTAAAACATAGACATAACCAGGTTTGTTATCAAGAATTTGGTGGACTTTGGCAATCGCATTTTTGGGAAGATTTTCTTGATCTACTAGTTTTCAAATTTTTGATTTTGATCCAACTGGATAGTCAAATTGGAAAGAATCTTTACTAAAACGGAGAAAAACTTGACCTAATTCTTCAAAATTACGACTATAATGACTTGAAGAAGTCAGGGCAAAAACTAGCTGGTGATTTTTAAGATAATCGCTGGCATAAGATTTTTTTCAGGGACCAGCTAGTTTTTCCTTAATTAATTTTGCCATAATTTCGTAGGCTTTTTTAGTATTTTGGTAATTTTTGGTTGATTTATTAAATAAATTATTATAATTTAGTAGCTGTTTTTCATCATCACGAAAATAACTTGACTGATTATAATTACCATCGGCAACTGCAAAAGCTGCAAATAAAAATAGGGCAGCTGCATCATTAAAACCAATAAGAAAATCGACTTTTTCAGTTAGCGGACCTTTAGGGGCATCGGGAAAAGATTTTTTAACCCTACTAAGAAAATCAACAATATCACTGAAATTATTAAGTTTTTCAAAACTAAAAGTATATCCATCAAAACCATTTTGATCAAGGGGAAAATTTTGATATTGTCCCCAAATTTTGGAAATATATTCATAATCGGTTTTTTGGGGATCTAGTTCTTTAACTTTTTGCTGATCGGATTCAGCAATTTTGAAATTTTGACTTGATTTTTTAGCAGATTCAAGAATATAAGATAAAACTGGTTTGTCAACTAGAAGCACTTTCGAGGTTTTAAGAATTGGTAATAACGGGATTCTTTCAGCGCTAATTCCGGGGAGATTTTTCATTTCAACAAGAAATTTATCATCATATTCGGACTTGATTTTTTCATCTAAATCTCTTTGACTACTAAAATCTAAAAGCATTCCGTATTTGTTTAAAGTACTTGCAAGTGCTGGATAATTTAGCGTTAAATTGGGTAATTTTTTATTTTCTTTTGCCTCAAGATAATTTGTAAGTGAAGTTTGATCATCTTGATAATTTGCAATAGCTTGATCAATTTTGGCAGGAAAATATCCAGGTTGATTGTTTTTTACCTCGGGTTTTTCGTTTCATTTCTGTAAAATTTTGGTCAAAGCTTTATTTCTTGGATCTGATCCAGAAAAAATTATTCGAAAATCAATTGAATTATCTAATTCAGTATCATAACGAAGCGGGTTGTTAATTTGTGATTGTGTAGCCGGATTTTCGGTTTTTGATTTATAACAAGAAGCCGCACTTAAAAGTGGGACAGAAAAAATTGTGCTTAAAATTAGTGCTGATTTTAAAAATTTTGATTTAATTTTTTGAATTTTATTCATTTTTTTTTAAAAAGTTCCTATTATTTCTAAAATTAGTTAGCAAGAATTTATATTTTTATAATTAGATATTAAAATTTTTAACTACAATTTTTCCCCCATAAAATTTTTATAAAAAAAGCACAACAAAAAATTATCAAAATTATCTCGGCCAATCCTTGTAAAACTTTGACCAAATAACCACAAATAATTTTCGGTTGTGCTCAACATTTACCCTCATTATACATTTTTTTTTGAAAAAGTAACAAAAAAATCTATTATTTTTTCTAAGTTATTCATCTTGTTCCCGAACAAACAAAAAAATTAACCAAAAAAAACTATTTAATGAGGTCAAGTAGATACAATTCAAAAGCTAATTTATCATTGACTTGTGATTTTTTTATTAGAGTATCTAATTTTGCCAGTTTTATTATCATATTTTCAAGTTTTTCAATACTAATTTTGGTATATAAATCGATTGCTTTGTTTATTTGAAAATTAGAAATTCCCATTTTCTGAGAAATTTCTAAATTGCTATGACCAAGCTTTTTTTCAAGATAAATCAAAAAACTAAGCGTTAATTTTGCATTTATCTGCCCAATTAACAGACTTAAAGTTTGACCTTCTAATATTTTTTGGCGGTAAAATCCGAAGGTGTTTTTTAAATCCAAACTTACAAATGAATTAATAAAACCTCATGTTGAATGGCGTGAATAATCGCTTATAAAATTATGAATTATCTTAGAATTTATTGGTAAATTTAGACTTTTTAGTTTTAGTAATTCACTTTGAATTATCATACCATTAAAAGGCAGGCGTGATTCAAGCTCAATAATTTCACTTGTTTTTAAGTTAATTTTTAAATTTTTTAGGCTAATTTTGATAAAATCAAGAATATTCTTTTGGTTAATTTCCAAAGTATGAATTATTTTTGCCTTATCTGAAAAAGATTTATAAATTATTGAGTCTTTAACTATAGAAAGAGAATTTTTTTCATTAAGAATATACTTAAAAATAATTGTATGATTTGTATTTTTAATTTTTGAAATTAAAAATTCATTTGCGCTCTCATCAGTTGAAAAGTATAAAAAATCATTAAAAACAAAGGTTTTTTTGTTGTCAAAGAGCGAAAAATTAATAATATTTTTCTTAATAAATTCATATGAATCATTAATGAAAAAATTAATTATTTTAGAATTTTCAGATTCTGCGATTGTTGAAATTTCTTTCTGGACAATGTAATTGTCACTTCCAAAGACAAAAAACATATTAACGAAATTATACAAGAAAAAAGCAAAAATGATAAGCTTGGTCTAATATTTCAAGTTAGAAACTGAAAATCGTTAATATATTCAACCGTTTGAATAAAACTTTTACATATTCACTCAATAATTATTGGATTGAAAATAAAAATAAACAAACTTGTATATAAAAGCGTAAAAAATGGAGTAAACAATGCTACATTTAAAGGGGCAATAAAATTATATTGGGAATTTAAAAAGGCAGAAAAAGCAGCGCTAAAAAAATTAATAAATAGAAATTGCACTATAAATTTATGTCATTTTTTCGAAAAGCTTATTTGATTTATAATTAAAATAACAAAGGAAATTGTGAAAGTTAGAACAAAACCAATTGAATAAAAAATCAACGGATTTGTTGATAAAATTACTATCCCGCTAATTGATAATAGCTCAATTTTATTGAGTTTTTTATTTAAAAATAGTTTATTAATCTCAATTAAACTTCAAAAAATAAAACCCCTTAAAAAAGAAACAGCAAAATTAAAAAGAAATAACTGAAATAATAAAAAAGCAAAAAAAATCGGCTTATAAATAAAAGGCTTGATTTTAAAAGCTTTCGAAACTCCAAAAATTGCTTTTTTAAAAAGGTTAATATGAAAACCTGAAATAACAAAGATTTGATAAATACCAAGATTTACAAGTCATTTTCGAAAATCATTTGCTTCTGGAGGTGTCTCTGCTAGGAAAATCATCGGGATTAATTGTTTTGAATATCTACCATCAGTTTTAAAAAAATTTCTTATTTTTGTAAAAATATTTTTAGATGTCTCAAGCACGGTAACTTTTGGATTATCAAGAACTAAAAGTGAACCTTTTGATTTTAAATATGTTACTAAATCAAAATCTGATTGATTTCTTGGGCGGGATAATACACCTGATATTCATAAATTAGTTCCAATTTCCTGGTTTTGTCCCCGAATAAAAATTTTATTAGATTTATATTCAACAAAATTTCCGAAACTCACCTTATCAACTACTTTAGCTTCAAAATTTAGAGCTTGATTATCAATTTTGGGTGTCATTAGTCAATAAATTATTAAAAAAATTCCCGCTAAAAACATAAAAATAAGAATTTTTTTAAACTCAGAGAGAATTATTAGAAAAAAAATTAGAAAAAACAATAAAATTATTCATAAAAAATTAAATTTATCAACTGTTAAAATCAGGAAAATTAGCCCAAGAAAAACTGCTAGTCAAGAGTAAAATTTTCTTGCAGCTTCTTTAGTGTTTCAAAATCAACTTCTAATTTTCACTCCAATTCTTTTCAAGTTAATTTTTTATTTTTATTTTCTTTTAAAAAATCACGGATTTTTTCAACTATCTCTCGACTTATTTTTAATTTTTCCGCATTTTTAAGCGAAATTTTCTCAATTTTTGTTAAAAAACCACTTGGTTTTAGTTCGACTTGTTGATCGTTTTTCACTGTTAAATCAAGGTTATATTTGCTAATATCATAACCACGGATAACATCAAATTCTTGAAAAACTTTCCGTCAATTCACCCCATAGTCGAAAAATTTAGTTCCTGGATTGCGAACCCCGTGAGAAATTGTAATCGCAATTTGTTTTTTTGGAGTGATATGTGATTGTAATTTATATGTTATAAAACCAAAACCGATTAATCCGCCAATTAGAATAACCAAACTAACAATATGTGCTTTCCGCATTTACCTAAATTAAATTTTTTAAGCTTTTTTTTGAAAAAAAAGAAAAAAATAGGAAAAATTAAATATTTTTCCTATTTTTATTAATTTCAAGAAACTAAACTAGATATTTATTTAAATCTTGAGAAAAATTTCGGTCTTACTGTTTTTAGTAAAATATTCCAAAATTTTGAATTCAAATAGAGAAAATTTTTGAAATAATTTTTTTCAATTAGAGCCAGAGTAACTTCAATAATTAATATCAAAAATCAAGCAATCCATGAATAAGTAAAAAAACCACCACGGTCACCGGATATTCCTGTCTGTGAAAGTGTTGAAATTTTAAGCCCAAGCATTGAACCACCAAAAATTCCATAAAGGAGTAAATCATGTGCTGAATTAGCAATTTCAATAGTTAAATATTTAAAATATTCTTGAGAAATTGAAGGAAAAATATAATGAATTATTGCTTTTTTTTTACTTCATTGCTTTAATCTTAAAAGTTGATATTTCTCTCAGTCAAGCGAATTTAGTGTCTCATTGAGCTTTTTTGCCATCGTTATTCCATTTTTAAAACCAACTAAACAGGTAACTCACAAAATAGGTCTAACCGTGAAACTAACAAAAAGATAGAAAATAATAATTGAGGGGATGATTCGAAAGAGATTTAAAAGAAATTTAAAAATCAGTCATTTTGGTAAATTATTTAATTTTTCGTTTGCCATAATTGCAAAAAAAATTGAAATAAAAGCAATTATTGTCAAACAAACAATGATTTGGCAAAAGAAATGTCAAATCATATAAAGAGGATTATCTAATTTACCAAGTAAAAAAACTTCTCAATCAAAAACAAACAAGGAATTAAAAAAACGCTTGACTTGATAAGTATTTACCGATCAATTTTCAATATCAGTAAGGCTAATAATGATTAAGATTAATAAAAAAATTATAAAAAAAGCCTTTAAAATTCGGTCATAATTGACTTTGATTCATAAAATAAAAGAATTTTTTTGCCGGATGTCAACAGATTTTTTATGTAGAATAAATTTATTAAAAAAAATAATTAAAAAATCAAAAATAATAGTAAAAAATAAAAGAATTAAAAGGGGAATTCCAATAATTTTCCAGCCTAGAGCTGAATTTTGAATACCATCATTGATCAAAATTCCGATTCCGATAACCCCAGTTGCCGAAATAATTGTTGTTCAACGGATATTTGCCTCAAAACTAAACAAAAAAAGCCCAAAAAATTTGTTGACCACAAAGGGAAAAACTTCATTTTTAAAGGAAATAAACCAATTTTGGCCTCTCATAACTGCTTTTTTATAACTAGTTAAGTCAAGAGAATTTAAAAATGAATGAAAATAACGGTGTAGTCAAATTCAACTAAATCAGAAAATAATTAAAAAAGCTGCTAATTTTGGGGCGAAAATTAGCCGCATCGGGTCGATTACAAAAATAATTGGGAAGCTTTTTAAAATTATAATAACTCACCAAATAAGGATTTTTATTAATTTATTTTTAATAAATTGGGAGCTAAAAATTGCAGTAAAAAAAGCAAAAATTGTTCCAAAAAACGTTCCAGCAAGCGTGTATTTAATCGTAATTCATAAAAATTTAAAACTTAAAGCAAAAATTGAATCATTATAATAAGGGTGAATATTTGAAAAACTAAATAAATTACTAAGGTTCTTCTGAAAAATTTTTCAGCCGTTATTATTAATTTTGGAAAAAATTGAATAAAAAGAAATAATAAATAAAATTATAAAGATCGAAAATAGGATGATTCTAGATTTTTTAAACTTTTGATAAGGTTTATTAGGGAATAAATTAGCCATTGTTTTCCTCACCAAAAATTAATTCGATCATATTTTCATTAATTTCAGAAAATGAGTTATAAAATTTTCCTCTACCTTCATTAATAAGTAATATTTTTTCTTTATAGTTTTTTACTAAAAAAATGCTATGTGAAATAATTAATGTGATTGAATTATTTTTTTTTCCAAATTCAATAATTAAATCGATAATTTTGGTTGCTGTTTTCGGATCTAGTGCTGAAGTTGGCTCATCGGCAAGAATGATTTTTGGATTTTGTAACATCAGCTTTGCAATTTCTACCCGCTGTTGTTGACCGCCTGATAAATCCTGAAAAATTGCGTAAATCTTTTCTTTTAGCCCTAGTTTATCAAGAATTTTTTCAATTTCTAGGTGTTGTTTTTTTGTTGGTATTGCAAATAAATTATAAAAAATGTTTTTATAATTTGGCAAATTTTTGACTAAATTTGCATAAACACTCTGAAAATTAATTGAAGTAGCCGTCTGACTTAAAAATCCAATTGACTTGGCCACTTTTTTTTTATTAATTTTTGACTCTGTTAATAAATTTTTTCCTTGAAAAATTAACTCGCCTGAAGTTAAAATATGCTGAAAAAGTGCTAAAAACAAGGATGATTTGCCCTGACCACTTGGGCCAATCACAAATAAAACATCACCACTACAAAGAGAAAAATTTAGATTTTCTACTAAATTTTTGCTTTTTTTAATATGTTTATAAGAAAAATTTTTTAATTCAAGACAGAATTTTTTAGTTAGATTCTGCATAAATCCGGCGAAATTCAGGATCTTTTTGATTTATTTTTTTGTATCCATTATAACCAACATTTGGTCCATAACTATCATTGTCGTTCTTTGCAAGATTTACAAAAGCTTCAGTAATCATATCGGCCTGAATTTTATTAAAACTTGGACGGAATGAACCAATATCATATGAAGCGGGATTAGTTAGGCTTAAAATCTCAATTTTTCCGTCTTTTTCGTTTGAATAATACTGTTTTTTATCATTTTTGCTTTCAGTTCAAGCAAATGAAGCTTCATCATCAAAGGCAATTTTATATTTTGGATCTTGTCCAATTGAAGATCCATAAGCCTGAAGATATTTATCCGGATGGTTTATCCTATCTTCATTTAGACTTTTTGCTGGAAAATTAGCACCAAAATGTTTCTTAATGATAAAATTTTGCATTTTGAATTTGCCAGCTGAGGTTAATTTTCCGTGGATAATTCCAAAATTTCGAAATTTTTCCCAGTCTTTTTGATCTCAGGCTTTCTTGATCTCTTCGCGAGTTGAATCATCTCCTGCTATCATAATCATCCCTCGATAATATGAAATTATCCGTTTTGGACTAGAGTTATCATATAAAAAACGATAGGCAATACCGTCTCATTTTTGCTCGCCTTCTTGAGTACTTTTCCATTGATCATAGGGAATTTTATTAAAAAGATCGCTTAATTCCTTAGCTGATTGGCGTAAAGGATCATTTTTAGTCCCATTTTGATAAAAAACTGGACTATCAGAACTATTTTTAAAAGCTCAAGTTAAAGTTTGCAGTCCGTTATAAAGTTCTTTTTCAGGATCGTCTTCGATTGTTGTGGTAGCATCAATGATTGCAAAATCAATCGCTGAAGTTGAATTATCTGAAGATTTTAGTTGTGATATTTTAGTTTTTGAATCATCAATGCCGACAAAATCAAAATTTACATTTGGCAAATCCTTTGTATCTGGATTTGCATTTTTTAATTTATTAAACTCGGCTTTCAAATTTTCTAAAAATTTTGAAACCCGATCTGGATCTTTTGATTTTGCCTCAAATCAACTTTGACCAAGACCAAGATTTACTTGTGTATCTCAATTTTTTTCAAGATCTGCTACTTGTGCTACTTTTTCATTACTTGTAGATGAACAGCCTGCTGAAATAAAAAGCAGTGAACTTAGAAAAAATGACGAAAAAAAAGTTATTTTTTTAAAAAAATGCTTTTTTTTCGAATTAAATTTATTTATTTTAACCATCATAAATCAGTTTTCCTTTTAAAATTTCAGTAAACTAAGGTGTTTTATGACGATTCAATTAAAAAAAGACAAACTCGTTCCGCTAGCATTACCTAGGTCAACTAATAAGAGTTTTTCTCAGCCCAAAAATGGACACCTCTGTTTACCTGAAATTATTATATCATAGAAGGAAGAATTATAAATTTTTTTTATAAAAAAATAATGAAATTTCTAAATTTTATTATTTTATAAGATTTAATTTCAAAAATAATTAAAAAATTAACAAAATTGTTAATTTCACAGGGCTACTTTGGATTAAAATGTTATAATTCAAATATATAAAAATTGAAAGGATTTAAAAAAATGCTAAAAAATACAGCTGAAAAATTTATTATCACCCTCGATTCGGGGACAACTTCATGTCGAAGTTTGATTTTTGACCAAAAAGGTAGGGTTATTTCGCTTGTCCAAAAAGAATTTAGTCAACATTTTCCCAGATCAGGATGAGTCGAACATGACCCGATTGAAATATGGAATACTCAGGTCTATACAATGCAGGCAGCAAAAACAAAAGCAGGGTTAAAATCGACTGATTTTGTTGCCCTTGGACTAACAAATCAACGGGAAACTGTCGTTTTATGAGATAAAACAAATGGCGAGCCAGTCTATAATGCAATTGTCTGGCAGGATCGCCGCACGAGTGATTTTTGTGATTATTTAATTGAAAAAGGTTATCAAAATTATATAAAAGAAGTAACAGGTCTAATTATTAATCCTTATTTTAGCGGGACAAAAATTCGCTGAATTTTAAAAAATGTTAAAAAAGCAAAGGAAGTTTTAGCTGCTGGTAATCTTTTAGCAGGAACAATTGATAGCTGACTTCTTTGAAAATTAACTAACGGAAAAGTACATGCAACTGATATAACAAACGCTTCAAGAACGATGTTATTTGATATAAAAAAACGAAAATGAGACCAAAAAATTCTTGATCTTTTAGAAATTCCTTACAGTATTCTCCCAAAAGTTTTAGCATCAGCAGATGATTTTGGATTTGTTTCTCCTTTTCATTGATCAATTAATGCAAAAGCAAAAGTACCAATTTATGCACTAATCGGTGATCAACAATCGGCCTTATTTGGTCAACTTGCAACTGAATTTGGAATGGTTAAAAATACCTATGGAACCGGATGTTTTATGCTAGTTAATACTGGTGAAAAACTAATAAAATCAAAGAATAATTTACTTACAACAGTGGCCTGACAAATCGGAAATAATCCAATCCAGTACGCACTTGAAGGATCAGTTTTTATTGCCGGAGCCGCAATCCAGTGGCTCAGAGATGGACTTTCTTTGATTGAAAACTCTTCAGATTGCGATTCTTTAGTCTCAAAAGCTAAAAAAAATGATTATCATATTATTCTTGTTCCATCTTTTACCGGACTTGGGGCACCTTATTGGGACTCCTATTCGCGTGGGGCAATTTTTGGACTTGAAAGGGGAACAAAAAAAGAACATCTTATCAAAGCAAGTCTTGAATCAATTGCATTTCAGGCAAATGATCTAATTAAGGCGATCGAATCAGATCTAGGAACAAAAATCAGCTTGATGAAAGTTGATGGTGGAGTTTCTAAAAGTGATTATCTAATGCAATTTCAGGCATCAATTTCGCAGGTTGAAATCCAAAGGCCAAAAAATATTGAAACAACAGCAATGGGAGCAGCTTTTCTTGCAGGTTTATATGCCAAATTTTGGAATTCACTAGCTGAATTAAAGCAAATTTTAGTTCCTGAAAAAGTTTTTGTCCCTGAATTTGACCAATTTATGGTAAAAAAATTAACCTCCAATTGGGACTTAGCTGTTAGAAAAACGCTAAATTGGAAAAAAGATATTAAATAAAAAGGAATCCAAGATGAATAATCTCTTTTTTTTATCAGAATTTCTTGGGACTGCGATACTAATTTTACTCGGAAATGGCGTAAATTATAGTGTAAATGCGACTAAAATGTTTGCAAATCAATCTGGGAAATGAATTGTGATTGCACTAGGTTGAGCTCTTGGGGTACTTTTAGGAATAATTATTTCAAATGGAATTATCGAAAATGCGCCGGCTCATCTAAATCCGGCAGTTTCAATATTTTTTGGCATTATTTTTCAAAATAGCGAATTACTTGCGCTGATTCCTTTTCAGTTTTTAGGGGCAATTTTTGCTCAAGTTATTCTAAATTTTATCAACTGAAGTCATATAAAGGAAACAAAAGCAGAAATTATCGCTGCCTGCCATCATACTAGCCCTGCTTTTAAAAAATCATATATATCTAATTTTTTCTATGAATTTATCGGAACTACCGTTTTATTAGCAGCAATTTTTTTATTAAATAAAACTTTTTCAACAATGAAACCAGTAATTGTTGCACTAATTGTGCTCTCACTTGGACTTTCACTAGGATCTTCGACTGGATATGCAGTTAATCCCGCCCGTGATTTTGGCCCAAGATTAGTTTATTTTCTTTTTGCTAATCTAGTTTTAAAAAGAAGAAAGGAATTTGCTGCCATTAAAAATTGGCAAGAGATTTTTGGATTTTCTTATTCCTTAAATCCGATTATTGCTCCTAGTTTAGCAGGTCTAATTCTTGGATTAATTATTTATGCACTTTAGATAATTTTATCGACCATAAAACAAAAAAAGACTATAAATTTATAGTCTTTTTTTAAATTTTTAGTGATTTTATTTAGCTTATTAAAACCACAAAAAAGAAACTTTTTACTTAAAAAGTCCATTTTTGACTCCCTGTTAAAATTAAATTTTATAAATTATAAAAAAATTACCTAAAAATAGAATAAAAAGTTTTTTTTATAAAAATGAAATTATTAAAACCAACATAAATAAAAAATACTATAAATTAAAGGGTTTTTTAAAGTCTTACTAATAGAAAAATAAATATTAAAATAAAATTTTTGTTCTAATTCAATAAAAAAAGCACTAAATTAGCGCTTTTTTTATGTGATAATTTTATTTTATTAACAATTTAAGTTTATGTTCTAGTGGTTGTTTTGCTTTCTAAATTTTCAATTTCGCTAGCTTTAAAATAATCAAGTACATTAATTTTATCAACTATTTTTATTAATAAATAATTTATGAAAGGGAGGGTGCTAAAAACAAATAAATGAAAAATAAGAATTAAGAAATTTCCCTGATTTGTTAAAATAAGCCCATTAGCTGCAAAAACACCAGAACCTGAACTTGAATTTTTTTCATTTGTTACAGCATCAATTTGTGCATAAATATATGCAACCATAGCTGTAAGAATTAATATAGAAGAAATTATTGCAGCTGTTCAAAATAATGTTTTATTTATTTGCTTTGATGAATCCATAAGTTGTTTTCTTTTTCGTGCATAAGCAATAATAACAGCCATATAAACTCACATAAAAATTAATGTTGGAAAATTGGACATCGAATCAACAACAACATCAGTACCATAACCAGAACCAGAATTATTAGCAGATGGAAAAGGTACAGAAACTGAAGGGATATAAATAATTAAAGCCCAAAAAAATAAAATTATTGTAAGGTAACAAATCGTCACTTTTACTTGACTCATTTTCTTTTTAAGACTAAATGCGCCAACAATCGCATTTAATTTAACTAAATCAGTAACTGAATTTACATAGGTTGCACTAAGGGAATTTGTTACACCGTATGTAGAAATTAGTAGGAAAAATCCAACAAAAATACTAATTGATTTTGCAGAACTTTTTGGAAAAACATCACTAATCAAGCCACTAATTGTGCCCTGATTATGCAATGCAGATGATAAACCAATCAAAGTATAGACAACCGCAATAATTATCATCCCAACTATAATAATTATTGGAACTCTTTTATTTGCTTTTTCGATCCTATTATGAATTGAACCAACAGATAAAAATGAATCATATGCAAATAAAACTGGAGGCAAAGCAAGAATTAATTTTGCAAAATTAAAACTATTTGTAGCTGTTTGAACAAAGGCATTAGAACCGCCGGCATTATAAGTTTTTGGAAATAGAATTCCTGCAAAAACTGCAAATACTAAAGGAATAAATTTTAAAATTGTTGATGCAAGCGCAATTCATCCTGATGTTTTTATTGAAATATAATTAAGGCTAGTGAAAAAAATACAAAAAACTGTCCCAATTATTAGATGGCCTCAAACTGGAACATTAATATCAGCCCCTGCTGTTTGAAGAAAGAAAATTGTTATTTCAGAAGAAAAAAATCCTAAAACTATGCTTAGAATTCCTGAATAATAAAAGCTATAATTAAATAAAACACCATAACCCATTTTTTTACCAGCGGTTTGTCAGGTTCAATTTGGCAGCCCGTTGAGCTTTGTTGGTTTTAAAAAGCTAATTTCTGAAAAAGTAATTGCCGCAAAAAGTGAAATTATGCCACCGATGATTCAAGCAAAAAGTCAAGCATAACCATTATATCCTGTTATATCCGCAACACTTTGATTTTTAAAGAAAATCCCGATTCCAACAACCGAGCTTACTAACATTGACAGGGCTGCAAAAAAACCTAGCTTTCGCGAACTTTTAAGCGTCATATTTATCTCGTTTCTGTAAATTTAATTTTAATTATTAATAAAAAAATATTATAATATAAAATTAAAATAATATTTAAAAAATTTAAATTTTTTATTTTAAAGGGGTTCTAAAATATGAAAAAATCACTAAAATATTTGTTAATCTTAAGCACATTAAGTCCTTTTTTAGTTCTAAGTTGTAATGATAAAATTGATTCTAAAAAGAATATTACCAAAAAAACTGAAGAAAAACAGGAGGCAAATAGCTTAGACCAAGAAAAGAAAGAACAAGAAAATAAAATTTTACCTGAACTTGAAAAAAATCAAGAAAAAGAAAAATCTAGTCTTGATTTTTTTCAAATTAATCAAAATTCACTAAAAATTAATACTAATTCACTATCACAAACTAATCAAACTGATTTTAAAGAATTAGATCCAAGTCAGACTGATAAAAACTCCTTAGAGCCAATACCTCCAGTTTATAATAAATATCAGCTTAAAAATTGGGAAAATGTTATAAGAAAAGAAAATCAAACTACTTTTTTAGGTCAAGAAAGCGAAAATTTAAATATTTATTTACTAAAAAATACAGAACATATTTCAGTTAGCGATATTAGAGCCCAAAAAAATCCTTTTACGTATTTTAATTTATCTTGGGGGGGATAGAATCTAGATTATATAAACTCCCTTGATTTGGTTTTAGATCTGATTCACTTGAAGAGACAAAATACGCTGATATTTTCACAAGAAATATCCGTTTTGGCGCTGGAACAGCTGTATTTTTAAATGCTAATTCTGAAAAAGCAGCTTTTCTAACTAACAAACACGTTATTGGTGATTCAGTTCAAACTTTTTGAAAACTAATGAATAAAAAAGACCAAAATAACCAAATCAATCCTCGTTATCTAAAATTTATGCGATATTATGATGATTCTAAAATTAAAGAACTTGATAATCGCATTCTTTTTAAACTTTGAGAAATTAAATGATTTGATGATAAAAATTTTCCGTATAATCCCGCTTGAGGCAAAATTGACGAGTTGGATAGGTATATGGAAAATTTATATGATGATTATTTTGAAGAAAAGCATGATTTTAAAAATAATAATTTAGATATTGCAATTTTTTATTTTAATTATGCAAAATTCATTAAAGATATTGAAGATTTAATAAATCGGGTTAGGGCAAAAGGTCAAGAATTTGTAAATTCAATTGAATTACCTGCTAACGAAAAATTTGATAATTTTGTATCAAATTTTAATGAATTTAAAAAATATTGAAAAAAAATTTCAAAATTTGAACCTCTTAAAATTTCTGATAAAATATGAGAAGCTGATAATTTTGATTATACAACAAAAATAGGGATGTTTTGGGCACAAAATTTTGTGTCAAAAAATATTTTCAAAGGAGTTTATTTTTCTCCTGAGCCTCAAGATCAAGAAAATTCAAGTAACAATCCAAATGTAATTACACCAAAATTTTTTGCAGCCAACGGAATAGGAGCCTCAGGAAGTGGAATTTTTAACACTGATGGTTCGCTTGCATTTTTAAACAAAGCAATTTTAGGTGTAAGTAGTATCGGGCCTTATTTTTACGATCAATTCGGGCTAACTTCGCATATGTCATCTGCACTTACCCTAAGAACTAAGGATTATAATTTAGTTGATGAGATTTATAAGGCATATCTAAAATAAAAAATAAATTTACTTGTTTTTTGTTATAATTTTAATTATGTTTTTTAATTTAACAGAATTAAAATTTAAAAAGTAAAAATTGATAATTTTTTAATGTAAAAGCGAGAGTTATTATGAAAAAAATGGTAAAATATTTTCTAGTTTTAAGTTCTATAAGTCCTTTTTTAGTTCTAAGTTGTACTTATAAAATTGAATCTAGCAAAACTAAGAAAAAAATATTACCGGAAATAAGAAGTGAAGAAACTCCCGAAAAAAGTGAAGATAAATTAGATCCAACAAAAGAATCAAAAGTAAGTCCAGTTGAAGAAAATACCCAAAAAAAAGATGTAGTAAATAGCCAAAATAAAACAGAAAAAACAGAAAGAACGGAAAATAATCAAACCACTGATAGCAATTTTTGGTCCGAATCTACAAGTGATTTATCAGACCAAACTAGTTTTGATTTTGCTAAGGTAAATCCAAATTCAACAAAAATTAATGTTAATGAACTAACACAAGCCAGCGAAAGCGATTTTAGCAAAAATGAGGTAAAAAATATTGCTAAAACGCCAACTTATTATAAATATCAGCTTAAAAATTGGGAAAATGTTATAAAAAAAGAAAATGAAACTACTTTTTTAGGTCAGAAAAATGATAATTTAAATATTTTTCTAATAAAAAAAATGAATAATAATTTAGTCGATAATGTTAATGCAAAAGCAAATTATTATTCCTATTTTAACCCAAATAGACTAGGAAATTATTATATTCTACCTTACTTTGGATTTAAATCAGATAGTCTTGAAGAAAAAAGATATGCAAATATTTTTACTCGAAACATTCGGTTTGCCCCTGGAACTGCAGTTTTTTTAAACGCTAATTCCGGAAAAGCCGCTTTTTTAACTAACAGACACGTTTTATATCCTTACCATAACGGTGGCCCATTTTGAAAAGTAATGAATACCAAAATTACCGGTAATTCCCTTAATGCTAACTTACAAAAATTTTTACAATACTATGATGACTTTAAAATTAAAGAACTAGATAATCGGATTCTTTTTCGTCTTTGGGAAACAAAATGACTCAAAGATAATGGCAAAGAACTTTTCCCGGTTGATTGTCGAGAGTGTAAAATCAAAGAATTAACTGATTATATGCAAAATTTATATAACAACTTTTTTGAAGTTCCTAATTTTGATAATCAAGGTTTGGATGTTGCTGTTTTTTATTTTAATTATTCAAAATTTATTAGTGAAACTGAAAGTTTAATAAAATATTTTCAGACCAATCATCAAGATTTAATTAAGACAATTCATACCCTAGCAAATGGAAAATTTGAGAAATTTGTATCAAATTTTAATGAATTTAAAAAATATTGAGAAAAAATTTCAAAATTAAAACCAACTAAAATTTCTGAACAAAGTTGAGATGATCAAGACTTTGATTATACAACAAAAATTGGGATGTTTTGGGCTAATAATTTAATTTCAAAAAACGTTTTTAAAGGTGTTAATTTCCGCAGGAACCCACAAAACCCTAAACTAATTTCGGCAAACTTTTTTGCTTCTAATGGGCCAGGAGCCTCAGGTTCAGGTGTATTTAATGCCGATGGAACTTTAGCTTTTATAAATGGATCGATTTTAACAATAAATGGAAATGTTAGATCTCTCTTTTATGATCAATTTCGTTTAACCTCGCATATGTCTTCGGGAATTGCACTTAAGACAAATAGATATAATTTAGTTGATCAAATCAATAAAGTTTATTTAAAAAAGGAATAAAAAAAACAAAAATTCAAATTTTTTTGGTTTTTTTAAATTGTGATAATTAGCTAGTTAATCTTTTTTATAAAACGGAATAATATGGATGTGAGTATGAAAAATTGTTTGTTGTGCTTCTTTTTCGTTATTGATTAATAATTTAAAACTTATTGCATTTAATTTTTTTAGCTCAACAAGTGCTAATTCACGTGCTTTTTTGATTAAATAGGTAAAATCCTCATCGCTAATTGTAAATAAATTTCGTGAATAATTTTTTGGTACGACCAAAAAATGACCTGGTGAAACTGGAAATTTATCATAAAAAGCAATAACTTTTTCATCTTCATAAATTATTTTTGCTGGTAATTTTTTTGCAATTATATCTAGAAATAAAGTAGTATTTTCCATAATTTCCTGTCTAATTTAGTAAAATTTAGCGCTAATCTAGTTTGATAATCTCGTCTTTTGATTCAATTTTATAACCAAGTCCTTCAAAAAAGTTTTTTGCATCCCGATAAATTCCGGTCTCATCGGCTAAATATAAAGAATAAGCGAGTTTTATTTTTTGTTCTTGGGTATTTCAAGGTGTATTTTCAAGAGAAAAATAGGCTCGTTTTCCGTTTTCGCCTTGCACTATTTTATCATATAAAGGCGCTAATTTATTAACGTATTTAACCGAAATTTTTGAAAGATCTTTAAAAGTTGTTGGGATTCCTTGACTAAGTTTTGGAAGATCTTCACCTTGGGGTTTAATTTCAGGATAATAATATGCTTTTGTCTCATCCCAACTAACATCAACATTATAAAAATATTTTGCTGAACCAAGTTCGATCTCAACAATTACACTAACAAAAAAATTATTACCAGAACCTTCTCGAGAAGGGATAATTGCTTTAATTTTATATTTTGCCTCAGGAAGACTGTTATCATTTTTAATTTCAAAATCAGAAATTTGGACCTTATCTTTACCTGTTTTAAAGTCAAAATTTGGCCTTAGTTCTACTGGAAACATTTTCGCTTTATTAATTAGGCTAAAATTTCTAATTTGTTCAGAAGATCAAATTCGATTTGACTGTGGATCTAAAAAGCCGGATTTGACTTCGCCTTGCTTGCGTAAATCTTCAAATTGAAAGCTTAAATCTGCTAAATTTGCATCTTGACGATACAAAATCCCGGCATATCCAAGCATATTTGTTGTATCAAGACTATCATTTTTTGCTAATTTTTCAAAGTCTTTTTCTTTTCTTGTAAGTTTTGAAGTAATATTTTCGCTGCGTAAAAGGTTGTTAAATGAGTTTAGATCCTTAACTTTTAGTTGTGAAAAGGTTGAAATACTACTTTGATCACTTGATTCAAATTGTCAAATTTGAACCGGATTTTTCGTTAAAAGTAGGTGAATTAGGAAAAAATCAGGAGAATTTGGGTCTATATTTTCAAAAATTTCCTTTGTTGTAAAAGAGGCTGAAGCTGCAATTCCATCCTTATAAATTTGTGAATCTTTTATTAAATCAGGTCCAAGACTAACAAGATAATATTTTACTAAAAGCATCTTATTAACAATTTGGGAAATTCCAGTAGCAAAATTTTTATATAAAATAATAAAAGCCTGACTATCAAATAATTTATTATAACCTGCCTGGGCTGAAAGAATGGCAAAATCTGCGCTTGAAAGTGCGTTTTTTTCCTGGAGATCAGCGACTAATTTAAGTGAAAAAGTCGGATCAAGGCTAACCTGGTATTTTTGATAAAAATTAAAAGCTTCTTTTGTATTTTTATAAAATTCCGAATTTGTATTTTCAAATTCTAAAACAAGTTTTGGACTTGTTGTTTTGAAAACATTTTCTTGTAAAATGTTTTCAACAAAAGCATTCTCGATATAATTTTTTACAATTTCAGAACTAATTTTTTTATCTTCTTGTGCTTTTTCTGAAGTCTCAGTTATAACTCTGCAGCTACTAAGACTAAGAAAGGAAAAATTTAGTACTAGAAAAAATAGAGATGTATACCAGTTTTTTTTCTTTTTGAATCGAGTTTTCACAAATTATCCTTTCTTTTAATAGCTAAATTTAAACAAGCTTTCAAGCCGCTTAATTATCGCTTGACGAAGTTCAGTATTTGGATCTGATCTTAGCTCCCAACGCTCATTTTGATTATTATACCAAAAATCGGCATTTAAATCATTTAAAGTTGCATTTGAGATATAATCCTGAAGTTTTGCATTGATTTTTAAAACCTGATCAAGAATATAAAAATTTAAATAATTAGCTGCAGATTGTTTAATTGATTCTAAAAATTCAGTTTTATCTTGTTCTGATTGAGTTTTTTTTGCCTCGGAAAGCTTCTTTAGATATTCTAAATTGCGAATTAATAGCGCCTGAATGAAATCATTATTGGAAATATCAGCAAAAAGTTGGTCTAAATTAATTGTTGCATCCTGTTTGGGATCCACCTGATTATTTGCGCTTAATTGTAACTGTTTTTTAATAATTTCATTAAATTCTTCAAGACTTGCAATTTTATTATAAGCAAGCACTTTCATCCCACTTGAATCAAGGACAACATTTAAATTATCCCGTATTTTATAGACTAATTTGGTACGCGTATCATTTTGACTAGCCCCAAAAGTTTCTAAGAAAGCCTTGCCAGCTTCTTTTAGTTCGTTATCTGAAAGTCCCTGAATGAAGTTTTTTAGTCTTTCATTTAAGGATTTGATTTCAGTAATTGACTTTGAATTTAATAAACTAGGTTCAACTAACAAACTTGGACTATTTTTAAAAACTAAAAGTTTTAATTTTTCAAATAAAACTTTGCTAAAAAGATTATCAGTCTTCTCTGAATTTTCAAAATCGCCAAGGAAAGCAAAAACATAACCAGCCTCGTTATTATTAAGAATTTGATTAAGAGATGCAATTGGCTGTTTACCAAAAACAGCAGCATTTTCTTTGTTTTTTTGATAATCAATTGTTGAAAGCAGAATTTTGTCCTGATTATTTTGGCTACTATCTTCAGAATTTCCGCCTTGAAATTTCTCAATTAATTCAAGATTATTACTTACTTTTAGGGCAAGTTCGGTATTATCATCTGTTTTAAGAATTTTATAAGTTAATAATTCTTCAAGTGTTTGTTTTGATAGATCCCAAGGTGTTTTTGCGTCCTTATTATTTGGTTTTGCGTTAATGCTAATCTGGGAAATTTCAAAAAAATTGAAATTTCCTTTTAAAGGCGCTTTTTCATCAAAATAGATCTCATTAATAATTTTTTGGGGATTCATATACTCTTTTATATAAGAGTTGCTTAAAAAAGCAGTCACATTTTGCTCTTCAGTTTTATTATTTTGGTTATTTATAATATTTGGAATAAAGCCATTTATGCCGATTTCGATAATATCTTTAAATAATTTATCACCCTTTTTATAGACTATTTTGCCTTTTTCATCTTTGATATCATCATTTAATACCCGGTCCTGAATATCACTTTTGGTAAAATTTTTATTAAAACTAAGTTTAAATCGGCCAAAAGCAACATCACGAGCTTTTTCAATTGTAAGAGCATCAACTGCCTGATCAAAATTAATGGCATTATTAAAACGAGAATCTGAATTTAGATATTTGTTAAATTCAGATTCTCAATTATTAAAGCCGAAAGTTTTCTGGTATCTAGCTCTTTCATCTTGAAGATATTTTACTTGACTTTCACGGATTTCAGCAAATGATTCAAGAGCAAAATTACGGGAATTCCCGGTCGTTTTATCTGAATTAGAATTTTCTCAAGCTGCCTGGAAAACTTTGGATGCTTGATATTCTTGATTATAAAGAAATTCGATTAAATATTTCTGACCCTCTTCTAAATTTTCTTTTTGTTTTAAATGATTGGATCTAAAAACACTTAATAAGTCTTCAACTTTAAGGTTTTTATTACTTTTTGGCGATTTAAGAAGGATAATATCTAATTTTGGATCTCTTTTATATAAAAAATTTTTAGGAACATTTGAATAAACTAGCGGAATTCCAACACCTAAACCAATAACAGTTAGAAAACCTGCTACAGCAATAATTGAAATCCAAACTTTTTTGTTATTTTTTGGAGTTTTTTTTGGTTTTTCCTGGTTTATATTAGAATTTAAATTAGCAATTTTCTGAAATATATTTTGTTTCTTCATAAAAATAAAATCCTTAACTTGTAGCCTTAAAATTATATTATAATATATAGTTTTTTAAAACTTTTTAAGAAATCTAAACAAATAATTATTCAAATTAAGTAATAATTTTACCACTTTTTATTATAATTATAGTTAAAAATCTAAAAAATTGAGCTAAATATGTTCTATAAAATTTGTTTTTTTGATCTTGATGGCACACTTTTAGATATTGGCAGGGGTAGAAAAGCATGAATTTCAAAGAAAAATTCGGATGCTGTTAGAAAATTAGCAAATAAATGTATCATTGTAATTTCAACAGGAAGAAAATTTAATTCCAAAGTTGCCCTTATTGGTAGACAAATTAAGGCAAAATTTTATATTTGTCAAAATGGTGCTGAAATTTTTGATAAAAATTTTAGCACACTTTTTAAAACTGGAATTAAACAAGAAATTATTAGTAAAATTATTGAAATTACAAAAAGATTTAATTTTGTAATTTCATTTAACTCGAAAGTATTTTTTTTCAAAAATTTGTTTATAAAATTTTTGAACTTTTTTTTAAAAAGTTTCGATTTTAGACCATTTAGGCAAATTTTGGTCCCTGAAAATGTTAGAAAAATTTTGATTTTTTCGGTTAATATTTGAAAAATTAAGAAATTTGCTTACGTTTTAGAAAAAATATTTTCTGATAATCTTCAAATTTGCCTGATTAGAAAATTTAGAGTTATCGAAATTACGGATATTAGCGCTTCAAAAGGAAAAGCAGTCGAATTTATCACTAAATTTAGCAATATTTCTTTAGATTATGCCTTACATATTGGTGATTCCGAAAATGATATTTCAACAAAAAAAATTGTAAAAATGTTAATAATTATGCAATCAGGTGCAAAAAATGCTAAAAAAAATGCTGATTTTATCGGTTATAAACGAAAATTTGGGGTTGCAAAAGTAATTAATAATTTCATTCTAGAGCCAAAATCTGCGGCAATTGTTGGTAAATACGGCAGTGGGAAGACAACTTTTTTGAAGAAAGTTGAAAAATTTGGTTATTCTGTCTTATATACAGATGAATTTTTTCATAATTGTTATTTAGCTAGCGGAGAATGTTTTAAAATAATCAAGAAAATCAGACCAGATTTTATTAATGAAAATATCGTTAATAAGAATAAAATTCGTAATTTTATGTTAAAAAGTAAGCAAAATCGCGATCTGATCGAAAAATCAATATACCCTTTTTTAGAAAATCATTTAAGCAAAAATCATTATCATTTTGTTGAAATACCGAATTTATGAACAAAGAATGCAAATTTCGGCAAATTTTTTTCAAAGGTGGTTTGAATTAATACCAGTAAAAAACAACAACTTTTAAACATTAAAAGAAAAAAAGTCAAAAACGATATTAAATTAAAAAATCAGGCCCTAAACACGGGCAAAATTCAATTTTACGATGTCAAAATCTCCAATCGAAAATGGAAAAAACCGGGATTTTTCCTAAAATTTTTTTCTAAAATTTTTAAATAATAATAAAATTTGTAAATATTATGCATCCTTGTTTTGTAATTTCTAAATTTGATTTTAACAAAAATGATTTAAATAACTTGTTATACTTTTATTATCCGATTATTGGATCGCAATGCTCTACATTATTTCGATACCTTTTAAGTATTAAAAATGTTGATGAGACAGTGGATTATGAATTTTTAGAAAAAATTTTTGAAATTAATTTTGAAAATTTTAATAAAAATCGGGAAATTTTAGAATCACTAAATTTGATTGAAACATTTTATGATTCTGAACAAAAAAAATATTTTATTAATTTAAAGGCTCCATTGAATTCAAATCAAATCGATAAAAATCCATATCTTAAATCATTAATTGTTCAAAAAATAACATTATCCACATATACAAATTTAATTCAAAAATTTAAAAATACACAAAAAATTAGTAAAAATAAGCAAATTGATACATTAAATTTACGTAATCTTTCAAAAAAATTTTATGAACTCTTTGAGTTGAATAGCGAAAAAATTAATAATTTACTTACTTTTCCAGAAGATTTTGATAATGAAAAAGCAAAAAAAGGCTTGGATTTTGAGGACTATCATCTATATCTAGCAAAAAAAATAATACGACCACGGGTGCGAAATGCATTAAAAGCATACCAAAATGAAAGGAATTTTTCAAATTATGCAATTAACTGTGTAATTGATTATTGTTATAAAACTAATAATCAAATAATTTTTAATTATATGAAAAAAATTCTTGATGATTTATGAGATAATAAAATAATTAATGGGAAAGATGTTGAAATTGAATTAAAAGAAATTTTTAAACAGAAACAGAAAAATAGTCAAAAATTACTTATTTTGAAAAACAAAAATAATTTAGTTTACATCGAAGATGAAAAACAACTTGAAAAAAATAGTAAATTTTCAAATTTAGAAACAAAAAATAATTTAGGGGAAATTGACTGAATTGTTGATGAATTAAATTCAGGTGAAGGTTGACTCTAAAGAAAAAAATATTAAATTATCAAATTTGTATTAATTTAGTTTTTTATAAGGTAAATTTTTAATGCAATTATAGCGTATTTTTAACTAATAAAAAAACAATAATCTGAAAATTAAGAAAATAATTTTTAATTTAAAAAATCAAAATAATAATTCAATAATCAATTATTAACAAACAAAAATAAAATAGGCAAACACAATATGAGAAATGAAAAGCAACTTGATTTTAGTTATGATTCCGCACAGAAAAACCCTTATTTTGCAAAATGAATACAAAATCTTTCAATTACTAAAGAAGAATTTATCGAAAATCTTGATCTTTTTTGGCTAGCAATCCAATTTCTAAGCAAACCTAATTATAAATACGAAATAGTGCGAAATTTATTCACTGGAAGGCTTGTGAGTAAAACTACCTTTATCTATAATGAAAATTTTGTTCAGAAAAAATGGCTTGACTACTTTTTGTTACCAGAAATAAGTTTTAAAAATGCTGAAAAGTTTGCTAAATATGTAAAAGAAAATTACCCAAAATCTAAAAAAATTCTACCATTAAAACAATATAAAAACTCATTTAAAAAAATGATAACTACCCATAAATTAATTTATTTAAAAGGTGGGGATAGTATTCAACGTTCAGAACTTTTAAAATCTTTTGCTATTATTTTTGCGAAAAACTCAAATAATGTTGGTTTTTTTAGTTTGTCGGAAATTAGTCACTATATTTATGAAAATAAACTAAATTTATTAGATAAATTAAGAAATGTTAAAATTTTACTTATTGAATTTGACCTTGTAAATAATTTTACAAAGTGATTTATTGTTGAGCTTGCAAATATTTTAATTGATAGAATAATGAATAAGAAAATAACATTTTTAGGTTTTGATGACAATTTTTATGGCAATAATAAGGATAGTGAAAAAAAAATCATTGGCGTTATTAAAAACTACGGTTTTTCTGATCCAATTTGAGCTAAGGCCCAAAAAATAAATTAATTTTTTTTATAAAAAGTCAAGTTTTAGATTATTATTAACTGGAAATTGAATCAAATTGAGATGATTCTTTAGTAAAAAATCAATTTAATAAAAATATAAGAAAACAAAAAATTGATTCCCAGCAGGAATATCAAATACCAAATAATTTAAATTTTTAAATAAAATTATTCAATTAAATATTAAAAATTAGGATTTTATTTCACGATAATACATTTTTGGTTTATTATTCCAAATTTGTTTATATATACGATATCAAAACTAAAAAAATTAACACAATCATACCTTTTTCTACTTTATCATTTGAGCTAATAAAAAAAGCAAAGAAAAAAATTAATTTTTTTAAAATTTATGTTATAATTAACTTTGTAAAAACTTTTTTTACAATTTTTTTTAAAAAAATATCTAATATAAATGGGGGTGTTTTGGTTTTGACAATTAAAAAAAATTTCTAAGATGCAGTGGTTTGGTAGACCATAATACCGAAATAATCAAAACGCAAAAAATTCAAAAAAATCTCCAAACGAAGCAAAAATTGATTACCCATTTTTATCATATAACCAATTAAATTTTGCATACGTTTAATCAATTTATTATAATATATCCTTAAAAATTTAAATTTTATCATGTATACGGGCCTCCCATTTCTGTAACTTGAAAAATATTTAAATTTAGATAATCAAACTTATCAAACTTATAAGATTATCCTCCTTAGTTTTATTTAAGAATGCTTACTCCTTTACTTATTCTTAATTTTAAATAAACTTTTTATTTCTATATAAATTTAAACTGTCGACTCTATTAATTTTTTTTATTTGGATCGGGGTTCGATTCCCCGCACCTCCACCATATGAAAAAACTCGGTGTAATTCCGGGTTTTTTCATATAATAATAGGAACTTTTATTTAACTAAGACGAAAGAGCAAATTTATATTGCTTAAAATTATTATTTTTTTATAATATTTAATAAAAATTGAATTATAATTATATATGTAAATAAATAAAATTTTTTAAGGACTTTATGATTTTAGGAAATCCATTTGGTAATAAAAAAATCCCGTCAGTGGCAGAATTGTGAAAAAATGAAAAAAAACAATATCGGATTTGAATTTTTACCTATCCTATTTTACTTGCTTTACTTGCAATTTTACTAGGGGTGCAAATCATATTAAATTTTGATTCCAAAAGGATTGAACTTATTTTATCAATTTTGTCAATTTTATTTACTGGTGCTACCTTATTTTTTTATATCATTTCGCTTTTTATTTCTTATAAAGAAAAGGATTTTGCTAGTCTTGGCAATCGGTCTTTTTTTGTAAATTTAATCGGGTTTAGCTTGTCGTTAATTTCAATTTTGCATTCAACAGTGTCAATGATTAAAGATTTAAAAAAAGATGACAAATATTTTATTCTAATTTTAGTAATTCAGATTATTCTTGTCGGGCTTGTTTTCTTTTTAATACCTTATTTTTATACAAGAGTTTTGAAAATTAAATCAATTTTTCGACTATCACATTCAATAATTATCTTTGAAAAACAAATTAATGAACTAAAAAATGATCCCCAAACTTACTCAAAATATATGGATATTTTTAGTATGGCTCAAAATAATCCGCATCAGACAAACCAAAATAATACTACAAATCCTTCTGATTTAAATGTTGATAATGAAATAAATAATGCAAAAACGGAAAAACCAATTTCAAAAACGGAAAAAATTAGAATTGCACTTGAAAAATTACCATTGACAAATTTATATGAAATTGCCAAAAAACTAGAAATTTCTGGATATCAAGATTTAAAAAAACAGGAGCTAATCGAACTTCTAATCCGAATTTTGGGACAGCAAGAAAAATAAAAAAATAATTTCTTTGAAATTTAATTTTTTCTGCTATAATTTCAATGTAAAAATATTTTTAGTTTCTGGCACCATAGCCAAATGGTAAGGCATAGGTCTGCAACACCTTGATGTACCGGTTCGAGTCCGGTTGGTGCCTCCAAAAGTTATTGCGCCCGTAGCTCAATTGGACAGAGTGTTTGGTTACGGCCCAAGAGGTTGAGGGTTCGACTCCTTCCGGGCGCGCCATATATAAAATTCCATCTGATAGTTTAATATTTTAATCTTGAAAAAATCCTTTATTTATAAGGATTTTTTCTTTTCTAAGCCAGTTTATCCGCTTACAAAAGGAAAATATTTTTTGCTTTTATAGTCTAATAAAATTGTTTGTCTTCCTTTTGAAACTCTCTTGGTGAAATGCTAAACCTCATAATCCGGCCTGCCTTTACAAATTGTTTATGAGTTAAGTTTTACTATAAAAAATGAGACTAGACAAAAAAATGTAAAATTAGATAAACTATAAATTAGTATGTTGGTTTTAGTTGATTCAAAAAAGGTGTTAAAATGAAACAATTAAAATTAACAGTTGAGACAAAATTGCATACAGCAAAATTGTGGAATTTAAAGGTTTTAAAAGCAAAATTTTACATTTTGCAGAAGAATTTAGGGAAATTTATAAAAAATCAATAATGAAAAATGTAAAATTTCACACAAACGGTCAGTTTTGCATGTATATGAAACAATTTAATAATAAATTGGCAAAAAAGTTTGATAAGTCTATGAAAAATAAATCCCGCTAACACAAAAAAGAAATAGAAAATTAAGGGTTTTTTGGAAATACAGTTAAATTTATCAAGAAATAATCCAAAAATGTTCTTAGAAAGGCAGGATTAACTCTGCAATCATTTTTATTGAATTTTTTGGGTTTTTCCAATGAAAATTAACCAATATTGAAGTAAAAATTTTGAAAATGTAACTATTGCTTTTTCATATAAAGGCTCAAATTTTATATTAAATAAGTTATTTATTCAGATTTTTTAAAAATAAAATGCCAAAAATTAACAAAAACAGTGGAATAAAAATCATAAATAAAAAGCAATAATCTGAATTTTTCCACTAATTTAAGGGCATTTAGATAATGGTGTTAAAAAAATAGTTATATTGAATCTTGTTTTTCAGACTTAATTAGCTTAGCGTCAAAAAAACGCTTTTTGATGCGGCGGTATGTCCACTCAATAAACTTAGATTTTAGCATAACAACGAATAGAAAAATGACAACAATAACAGATCCTAATGCTGAAATTTTTAACAAAAATGTCGGTTCATCAAGAAGAAAATGATTAAAGAATACAAAAATTGTTGAAAAAAGAAGAATTCAAATTGATAAAATATAAAAAAATAAAATTTTAAATAAGTAGTAGAAAAACTTTTTTCTGTTAAAATTTTTTTCATTTTTATTAAAAATTGAAGCAAAAACAAATGTATAAAATCAATAATGGTTTTGCACCTCAGTTACAACCCAGTCAAATTCACTAATTTCCTTGCGGTTCCTTGACTTAATATAATTATATTTAACAAAACGTCTAGTATGTTTAGGGAAGGGAATTCCTTCTATTAGAAAGCTAATTATTGTGCCCCTATGTTGATATTTTCAACAAATTTTTCTTGATTTCTTCCTCTTTTTTTTACAATTTTCAGTGTCAACAAGAACGGAATTTACAAAAGATTCTAAATTAAAATTTTCTAAAAATTCAAAGGTTGTGGTTTTATTTTTCAAATTATATTTTCGGTATAAAAATTTCTTAAAAAAGTAAATAACAAATTTTGCTCAAAAAGCATTTAAAAAAAACCCAAAAAATGCAATGAAAGAATATATGGCCACATTCATAATATTTGGAAATCAAATATTATAGTCATAAAAAAAATTATGTTTATTTTCATGGCTAAAAGCAAAATTTTCACCAAAAGAAAAAAAATGAACTCTATAAACAAAAATTAACAAAAATAATAAAATGGTCAAAATAATTGAAAATAAATTAAGAATTAAATAGAAAAGTCATGAAATTAGTCTGGTTTTATAATATAAAATCGGCTCAAAACTGTTGTATTCTACAAGTAAATCGAATAATTTATAATAGGTATTAGTACCAAAAAATGGAATAAAAAAAATTCAATTATTGAATTTTAAATTGAAAAATTTTTCTAAACTTTCCTTATTAAACATTATCTAATTAAATTGGTTAACCTCTATTTTCATACGTATCTTCAAATTATATTTTGAATAATATCAATTATAGCAATGGCAATTTTTATATTAGTAGACACTCAACTAGCAGATAGTAAAATTGGTCTAGCTTTTAATATTTCATTTCTTAAATGATTGATTACTTTAACTATGATAACAATACCAAGTTTAGAGTATTTTATTCCTTGAATATAACCCTTATTTCAATCATCTAAAATACTAACAAACTGATATTTAATTTTTGCCCACTCAGGGTCAGTAGTTATTTTATTATAAGCATTCTTATATTCAACAGCTAAATAAGTTAAAGTTCCAGCGGCTATTCCAGATGCAGCGGCGCCTAAAAAATTTCAAGAAAAGCCATAAGCGATTGTAAGAGCATAATTGATAGCAGCAAAAACTGATGATTTTACATGACCATTTCAAATTTCATTTGCTAATTGTTCAAAGGTCGTAGAATCAGTATTTGAATAAGAAGAAAAGTTAACTGAATTAATCTTGGTGTTTTTGGAAGATTCAGTTTTGACGTTTTTAGAATTTTCTTTAATAATTTTGTCCAAATCCAACCCTTTTGTTTTAAGCTGTGTTTTTGCTAATTCTTCTAAATCTACACTAGGATTTTTTCAATTTTATCCAGGAAAGAATTAAAATCATTTTCAAATTTTGTAAAATCAACAATTTTTGTGGGGTTATTTTCCTCAGAATTAGTGCTAAAGTTTTTAGCATCTAATTTTCTAATATGATCTAATGTTTTTTTTGCTTCCTCGCGTAATAAAGAAACGTTTACTTTATCTTTTTTGTGATTCATATTAGCATATGAATTATAATTTTCTTCTTTTGGTTTGTTGATTGAAGCTGCTATAATAACTGGGATTGAGCCCAAGAGCATTAGCAAACCAAAAGGTAATATTTTTTTCATAATTGTCCTTTAAATTTATTTGAACTATATAAAATTATTAAATTAATTTTAACTTTAATTAGTATAAAAAGTAGGGAATATTAAATATTTTGTGTTTTAAGGTAAATCTGTTTTGATAAATTTTATCATAAAATACGCTGATCATAAAAAATTAAAAAAGGAGATTTTCACAACGAAATTTCGCATATGTCTAAAACTTTTGCTTAGGCGCTCTTAAAGGCGGAATTAAGCCAACATTTAGGCTATGAAAAAAGTAACCGAAGCGAAAATGGTGTACATAGACTGAATAAGCCAAACGGGTTTTCGGGCAAAACTGGGAATTATAATAGTAATAATATTCATCTAAAAATACCAAGAGATCGAAATCGCAGTTTTGAGAACAAATTATTACCTGAAATTGAAAAGTAAAAATCGCAAAAAATTGAGAATTCCTATCCAATTTTGTAGACTGATGGGATATTTTTTAATGTTAAAGAAAACGGTGTTTTTCTCAAAAAATCACTTTATCTTATTCTTGCAATTGATTGGCAGGACAATAAAGAGTACTGGGATTTTGGGCTAAAAATAGGGAATCAGCAAGTAATTGAGTTGATGTTTTTAGTAACTAAAAACTCGTGGGCTGCAAGATGTTCTAATAATTTCTTGTGATAATCTAAGCGGAATTCAAAGTGTGAATTACCTTTCAAAAATAACTTATTTAACGCTCTAAAACGCATCTAAAAAATGACAAAGGCAGGTAAGAAATTGAGACATAATTAAAAAACAATTAGAAATTATTTTCCCTAATCGGTTAAATAATGTAAAATTAAATTAGATTTCTATTTGAGAAATCCATAAAAATTCAAAACACAAAATTATAAACACTCCAGATTTTTTCATTAAGAAAAGAAACAAAGAAAAAAATTTGAAAACAAAAAATTTATTATATAATATTTATTATATAATAAGGATATATACTAAATTTTTTAATTCAAACAAACGAGGTGATTTATGAAAATAAAAAACAAAAATATTAAAAAAATTTTTGGCCTAAGCCTACTAACCAATTTAATTTTTGCTAGTTTATTAATTAGTGTTCCACTAATTTCTGTTATTTCCCAAAAAAATTGGCTTCAAAAAGATTCAACAAGTCTAACTTATAATGAAGAATTTAACAATTTTTTAGATTCAGAAGCTAATAACGTTATTAGCCAACTAGAACAAAATTCTAGCATTAATTTTTTAAATGTTCAAGATGTTGAACTAGAAGCGCGAAAAATTGGCAATCTTGGTAGATTTAAAAAAGTTTTTAATAATTTTATTAATAAAGTAAAAGCAAATCCAAGGGCAAATCTTGAAAAACTTGCAAAAGACACCTTAGCTACACAAGGCATTAATTTTGACCAATTAAAAAAACAATATCAACACAAAGTCAAAATGCCATCAGTAACATTTGCATACAAATACAAACCACAAAACCGCCGATCTATGGGTACTCCATTCCCTTGAGATCCTAGAAAATTAAGCTTCCGTAGAATACCTGCCTCCGGAATTCCTCAGAACAATGATAGTTATAATAGATATTCAGCCGGAGTATGAAGATCACATGTAAAAACTGCTTCATTTGCAGCCATAAATTTTGCACTAGCTGTGGCTTATGGTTTTGCTCTTAATTTTGTTGCTGCTATTTCAGCCGGTGCGGCAGGTTCAATGCTTACTTATCTTTCAGCAAAATACAAAGAATTTTATGATCAACTACAAAAAGCCCCTTTTGATATAAGGGATAAAATCAAAGAACAAATAGCAAGCCATGGAAATACAATTGGTATTGTTGGAAGCGTCAACAAATGACTTCGAGGAGTTTTAACTCTTGCAAAGAATGTTAAAAAAATAGAAACAACTGTTAGACCAGCATTATTAGCTTCAACTGTACTTTCAAATGCTGGTGCTATTATTTCATTAATCGATCTAACTCAAGGACTCATTAGCGAACTTATAGACCGTTTAGTGATTATTGATAATTAATTTGAAATTTTTATAAAATAATAAGTAAAGTCTATTTAAATTTAAAAAACATAGTGCTCTCGACAAGACTTGAACTTGCACTCGTTTCCGGATTAGAATCTCGATCTAAGGTGTATAGCAATTTACCCACGGAAGCTAATATGGCGGATCAGACAGGTTTTGAACCTGAGCGGGTTTTCTTGAACCCTTAATACTTTTCCAACATATCTTCTTAAAGCTTCTTGAGTACTGATCCAAAGTAACAAAGATTTAACACTATAATTATACAACAAAAAGGATTACTATTAATTTAGATTCAAATTTTTAAACTTCTAAATTAAAGGAAATAAAAGTTCAAAAGAATGGCTCCTAAGAATAAATGATTAGCAAAGGGTTAAGTTTTGTAAGAAGAATATAACTAAAAATAATGATTTTTTCTTATTAGTAATAATTATAACACAAAAAAATTTTTTGGTAAAAAATTTTTGAAGTTAATAAATTTGTGAATTGGCTGATTTTCACAAGTTTCCCAGTATAATAAGATAATCTTAAAAAAGTGTCCGGTTTTGGGCACTTTTTTAACTTTTTTGGCAAAAGTTAATTACCTATTTTTACTGATTTATTAAGATATCAAAGTAAAAATCATACCTATTTCAAATATTCGGGTCACTAGGAACACCATCGCGATTTTTAAATATCATTTGCTGATTTCAGGTATTAAATTAAACCCTTTGTCTTAGTTTTGCCATCAAACTGGCAAACTCAGGAATAATGACTATCAAGGAAAAAACACTGAATTTTAAATCTAAGACTCATAAAAGAAAAATCTACTTATTAATCAAATAAAGCAAACTAAAAAAGCTAAAATTTTAACTTAAAAAGCAAAATATGAAGTATTTAAACTACTTTTTTAGTATAAAACACTGGCACAAATCAATTTATGGATAAAATAACAAAAATCATAAAAAAAATACAACTACTATTTAAACTTTATTTAAATAAAAAGCTTATTCTTGTTTAAATAGAGCCTAAAAAACAAACATTTGAAGTTTTGAAAGAACAATAGTTAAAAGCCATAAATTTGTAGGTTTCTAAACGGTTAAATTTATGGCATTCCATTATATTTAAAAAAATAGTGGAAAATTCGCATTTTCTGATTTTCTTATGAAAAAAACATTATTAATTCCTCCTTAATTCTAACATCAAAAATTTATTAATTATTCTTAAGTGAGTCTAATTATAACTTAATTTTATTTCAGACCAATCATTTTTTTTTTTTTTTTTTTTTGCAAAGGGTTAAATTTAAAATAATAAAAAACCCCCTTAATTGAAACTCAAAGGAGTAATTTTATATTTGTTTAATTAAAGTTTGTTTAGGAATATTAAATATTTTGTATTTTAAGGCAAATCTGTCTTGATAAAATTTATCATAAAGGACTAAAATATTTAATATTCCCCTTTTTTTATATTTATAGAATTTATAGTTTGTAAAAATAGAATATGAATAAAAATATAATTTTTACCGTTTTTTAACAAAAATTATATTTTTGTATTTTTCTTGTTTTTGTTCTTTGTTATTTAATTTAGCATAATATAATTATGAGTAAAAATTTGCTAAGGATATTTTATGTTCTTTACAAAAAAAATAAAAAAAATTTTACTAAACTTAACAGCATTAACAAGTTTAACGCTTGCAGTCACAACACCGGCAATTGTTGCTAGTCAAAAAATAAATGCGAAGGGTTTTTTATTGTTTCCAGGAATTGCGCTTTTAGCAAACGAAAATAATGTAGTACAACTTGCTCAAAGATATGATAAAGACTATTATTTCGGAATATCATTAATAGGCCACCAACATTTATCATATTATGGCGGTTGATTTTATCAAGACAAAATTTCATGAACTGGAAAAGCAAGAACAAAATTTAGACCAAGAAATTCATATTATTCTAACCCGGACAAATTAGAATTAAAGGTGACATCTTGAATTTCTGGAATGGGAAGTCCTTCGTTTTCAGTAGGAGGAGAAATAAAATACGATGGTAAATTTTCGGCTAAGGCAAGTGCAAATACAGGTGTTTCCATTGACTCAAATGGATATCTGGTTGACTCAATTACCGATTATAATCATAGATATGCAGGAATAGATTATGATTTTCATGGTTGAAAATACAAAGTAACGACCTTTGGTAGTTCAGCGTCTGCACATGCCAAATATAAATATAAAACTGCAAGTATATTGTCTGATTCTTCTTATCATAGAGTTTCATGATTGTCCGAAAGTTTAGAAGAATAGGTATGATACCTAAAATTTTTACAAAAAAATGAGTTATTTTTTCTATTATTGGCGCTAGTTTGGGATCAATTGCTATAAGTGTGCCATTAATTTATTATGGTTTTAATAGCTTTATTGCGGTTGAAATAAATAGATTCGAGCCTAAAACATTAACTAGTAATTCAAAATCTGCATCTATTTTTTCTAATTCCGATCAAGAAAAAATAAACAGTTTTATTTTAGAAGACGAATTAAAAAAAGGTACACAAAAGAGTGACTATGCTCTAAAAAATAATTTTCAGGGAGAGTATAATTACGAATATGCAAATGAATTTTTAGCAATTTTAAAAATTACAAATAATATTAAGCAATTTGAGAAACTTAAATCAATATTAAAAACTACGCCTAATTTATCACGAAGAATACAATTTAGTTTGAGCGATGTATACCAAATAAGCAATATTTATTTTAATATTGACCCAATTAATAACGTTCCTAAACTCGTTAATTTTATTTCAAAATATTATGACAAAAACAAAAGGGAATTTATTAATATTAATGATGAGGATTTTCAAGCTCTAGCATGAAATATTTTATATTTTAAATTAAATGGGCATGATTTTCAAAAATATTTCGATATTAAAGATTGAATTAAAAATGAATTTAAGAAAGCAAATTTTGAAAGTGAAGAGGTACTAATAAGTGATAATGAACCTCATGAAACTTCAGAAAAAAAATCTTTTCTACTTTTTAGAAAATATATCGCTATTTTAACAATAATTAATAATTTAGATAAGGATTATTTTGTAGACATTATAAATGAAAAACAAAAATCAATAAATGTTTTAATTAAAAAATGAGATAACCATTTTAGACAAATTATTGAAAATAAAGATAGAAAAGAAAACCAAAGCAATTTGGTTATCACACCAATGGTTAGTTTTTACTATTTTAGCAAGAATTTTTATAACTACTCATCAGAGTATTTGTCAAAAATAAATGACTTTACTAAAAATTGGTTAATAAATTTTAGCTTATCAAGCGATCCAAGTTTTTATGGTTCAGGTCTTCTTTACTATTATTTTGGAAATAATAAAAAAATAGAGCCCGAATTACTTAAAAAAAGTGAAGAAATTGTAGATTATGGCATTGAAAATGGTTTATTTGCTCACGAACCTGACATCACAAAAACTATTTTTGTAAAACAGATTTTAGACTTGAGTGAGAAAAAAGATAATCAAGTGCAAAAAATAAATCAAACAATAGAAACCTTATTTAAGCAAACAACTGAAAAACCAGAAAATAATCCTGATTTTTTTGAGGACTTATATAATTATGTATTTTTTTCAATTAAGAATCATCCCGATTTTTTTAAGAGTCAAAAAGATTTTTTAAATACAATAATTGATTATAGTAAATTTGTAAAAAAACCAATTGATTTTTTTTATTTGTTTAAAACAATTGCGCTATTAAATAGTTTTTATAATACAGACAAGCCAACAAAAATTAATGTTTCCAAGCAAATTTTTGACAATATTATAAATGTAAAACTAGAAAAAAATGCTCCATTTTTTTTAAAATTTATTAACTTATTTATTAAGTTTATTTTTAAAAATGAATTAGACGACAACAAGGAAATTGTTGAATTTATAAACCAAAATCTTAATGAAAAAAATATAAATAACGCTGAATTTTTAAAACATCTTTTTTGGTATATTGAATTTCAAAGTACAATTAAATCAAAATTAGAGCACCAAATAGATTCTACTAAATTAGAAAAATTTATTTCATTGTTAAAAAAAGATATTTTATCTAAAATTGATAAAAAAATAGGTAAAACACACTTTTTGAATATTAAAACTATTTATATGACTTATCAAATAGATTGGCTACTTAAAAATGGTAAAAATTAAAAATTTGACTAAAAATTTTAATCAAAGAGCTATTTTTACAAATTTTAGCCTAGATATTCCATCTAATGAGTTGGTCTTTGTCGTTGGACCTTCTGGAATTGGGAAAACTACTCTTATTAACCTAATTGCTAATTTTAGTCAAAAAGATGGAGGTGAAATTCTTTTTTATAAAGATAACAAAGTTGTTAAAAACCCTTTAATTGACGTTGTTTTTCAAGATTTTAACCTAATTGAATCTGCTACTGGCATAGAAAATATTAAAATTGGGACAAATGCAATAAATTTTAATATTGATGAAAAGAATATTGAAGAAAATGCAAGTTTTGTTAATATTTCAAAGGAAAATTTAGCAAATAAAGTGAGTGATTTATCAGGTGGTCAAAAACAGCGAATCGCAATTTTGCGATCATTAGCACGTGAATCTGACTTTATTTTGTTAGATGAACCTACTGGAAATCTTGATGTGGAAAATGCTAAAATTCTTTTTGAAAAAATACAAATATTAAAGAAAAATAAAACTATTTTGATAGTTAGCCACAATTTAGATCTTGCTAAAAAATACGGCGATAGAATAATTTACCTAAAAAATGAGTCTGTATTAGAAATTGATAAAATCGAAGAAATAAATAAAGGCGAATCTTTAAATAAAACTGATTATGATTTTAGATTTGAAAAAAAACCTTTAAAAATAAGTGATAAATTTAGATCAATTATTTTATTTTTGAAGCTAGATTTTAAAAATAAAATAATTATTACAACTTTACTAGTTATCACATTTCTAATTAGCATTTTAAGCCTAAATTTATTTGCTACACTTGATACGCATGCAAAGGGTATTGACTCGCAACGAATTCATCAATACAATTTGGATTCTTTTGAGGTTAAAAAAAGGGGAATATCACCATTTTTTGATGGAGAAATCGAGAAATTCAATACTAAAAAAGACATTGTTAATAAAATTATTCCTGTTTATTCAACTCAAAATTTTGCTTTTACTTATAATAATAAGGGAAAAGAATTAATTTCTGAAAAAAATACTATTGAATTAATCGACCAATCTGATTTTTTTAAAAGTAGGTTTAAATTTGATGACAAAAACCTTCAAGGTAATTTTATACAAAATGAAAATGAGATAATTATTTCAAATTCAGTTGTTACAAAATTAAAAATTACCGATCCTATTGGCAAAAAAATTAAAATTAAAGCTATACGTAATTCGAATGTTGATAAAATTCCAACAATTTTTGAAGTTGCTATTGTCGGAATAAACTATTCAACTAATGTCTTAGGTAGAATACCCTCTTTTTTACATTATAATTTAACAAAAAAAATTAATGAAGCTTTCTTTGTTAAAAACACAGTCGGCGATTCGCTTTTCAACGATATAACAATCGCTCCTTTAAATGCAAAAAATTTTCAAGTATTGGAAGTGGAAAAAAAACATTTTTTAAAAGATTTAAAGGTAGAAAATTTAAAAATTAGTGATGGTGAGCTTCCTAAAAATAAAGATGAAATTGTTGTTTCAGTTAACACTATTGATAAAATAAATAATATTATCGATAATTTAAACAATAGAATTACTGAATTGAACAAAAACAATGATTTTAAAATCGACAAATACGAGATGCTAAAAATAGGGTCTAAAGTTCGATTATCAAACAAAACTGGACATGATATTCCTTTTAAAATAGTCGGAACTTTTGATCTAAAGGAAAACCATCATTTGCAGGAACAAAAATCTGAAGTTGGCGCCCCCGAAGAAGAAAGACGTGAATTTAAGTACCAAATCATAATGCACAATGACGGTGATGAATATAGAAACCAAATAAGACCACAAGCTGCAAAAATATTCTTAAAATCTGACAATATCAATGAAAATTTAGCCTCATTTAAAAAGGATTTTTCAAATTTTTTATATTCAAAAGATCTTGAATCAATAAAAGTTTTAGTTTTAAGCTCCACTTTTTTAATAAAAGCAGTTTTGCTTGTTATTCAAATAATTCTTATAGTTTTATTGGTAGTTTTTTCAGTTCTTTATGCAAAAAATTTAACACAATCAAAGATAAAATCAATTGGAATTCTTAAATCACTAGGAGAAAAAACTAGAAAAATCTTTTTCTTACACATATTAAATATTTTTGTAATTTCTTCCTTAATTTTAATATCAGGTCTAATAATAAGTTTGCCTAGCATGCCATATTTTTATAATTTGATAACAACCGCTGATTTTATCAGTCCAACTTATACACAAATTTTTATTAATTTCATTTTAATTTGATTCGCAACTAGCCTACTTATTTTTCTTATCTATTTTTTCATATCATTAAGATATTACAAAAAACCTGTTACTGAACTTCTTAAAAATAGTTTATAAATTTTCTAGGTTATATTATGTCTAAATTAACAATTTTCAAAATGAATATGATTTCGAAACTGCGAATAATATTTTCGCTTTTGCAAAAATGACAGATGATAAATCTCAACTTGAAAAAATAAATTCAATTTTAAAAATAGTCCCTAATTTACCAAACCAAATTCAATTTAATCGGCTTTATTATATAACTAATATCTATTTAAATATAGATCCAAAAAAGAATTTGCCGAAACTTATTAGTTTAATTTCAAAATATTATAATAAAGAAAAGAAAATTTAGCTAATAAAATGAGTGATTTATCAGGCGGCTAAAATAACTAATCGCGATCTTGCGATCATTAGCACCTAAATCTGACTTTATTTTGCTGGACGAACCTACTGGAAATCTTGATCTTGAAAATGTTAAAATTCTTTTTGAAAAAAAACTATTTTGATAGTTAGCCACAATTTAGATCTTACTAAAAATGGAGAATATTAAATATTTTGTGGTTTAAGGTAAATCTGTTTTGATAAAATTTATCATAAAGGACTAAAATATGAAAAAAGAGCAAAAAAAATTATCCCCATTTGAGTTAGAAGCTAGAAAAATTGTTATAATTTATATTATAGATAATTTATTTGCTATTCATAGTTTAGTGTTATTGTATCTTATTAGATATGAATATTCCTTTATTTTAGTCATTGTTTAGTCTCTAAGAAAATGCAAATTAGAAAGCGATAAAATTATGAATAAAAAAATATACAAACGATTAATTAAATGGATTTTATACCTATCCGCAATAGTAATTATTACTGTGTTTTATTGGTCTGATACACCTATTAATAATAAAAAAAATTATATAAATAACCCAATTTTTAGTAAAAATATAGATATTTATTCTCAACCAGGCTATTCTTTTTCTTCTTTACAACAGAAAAAACACAAAAAAATTTTCAGCCGTAATTCTAAAAAAAAATTCGAAAGTTATTCACACAAAGAGAACAAGAATAATTACAACCTTAAAGAACAAAAATTAGACACGGAAACCATAAATATTAAATTATTATTAGATTTTAGTGACTCTGCCAATAATTCGATGATTGATGACATTAATCATTATACAACTAATAATAACAAATATTTCGATCAAATAACTAAGTTATTTTTGCAAAATAATATTAAAATTAATAGTAAATATATTAGCAAATTATCGCCAATAATATGAATAAATATCGATGTTAAAGACGAGGATGTCGCCCTTAAACTTCTGGAAGAATTAGATTTTATTGCATTAATAATTAATAATTTACCGAAAACAACTTCTGAAAAACCATTTCCATTTGAATTATTTAAAATTACAAACCAACGGTTTTCTAATAAGTGATTCCATACTATACTAAATGATAATCATAATAAACTATGAAGACTTCTTAGGCCCGTGCAACCAAAATTTTTTAATGAACAAAAAGAAATAGTAGAGTATGATCACGTTAATGGCGCCCCACGTGAAAGGGTTGGTGTAGTTGAAGCGGATATGAGTGGCACCTTTGATGAAAACGATGCAAAAAAAGCCGAGCTTGAATATAATGAAATACACTATTTTAACATAGGTAGAGCGCCACAAGAAAAGCTAAAAGATGATCAAAATGATCATGCAACATTAGTATCAGGAATAATAGGTGGAAGAAGCGGGTTTTCTCGTGGCTCAGATATGTTTATAGTAAATTTAGCCAAGGCAAATTTTGACTCTCCAATTTGAATGACAGTTTTTGAAAGACTTATAATTGAGTATAGAATTAAAATAATAAATCATAGTTATGGATTTAATTCTATAAGTAAAAGAGATATTGAAGCTAGCTTTGAGAATATTTATAACCTTGATTCAATTATGGAAAATTCAGTTGTTCAATACATCGATCACATCTTTTATTTAGATTTTTTATCAAGAAAGTATGGTGTTATAAACATTTTTGCAGCCGGAAATGAATATGATGATAAATGAAAAAATAATAATTCTGCAAAAAAATATGGTTACATATCTGGGTATGCAAATGCTCTAAATTCAATTGTGGTTGGTTCAACTTTTGGCACTAAAGACAATTTTTTTGCTAGTAATTTTAGCAATAGATTACTACCTTATAGACTAAATCAATTACCAAAACCATTAATTTCAGCTCCCGGAGAAAATATAACTGGAATAATAGGTCAAAAATTCCCTGTTTCTGGGACTAGTTTTTCTGCACCGATTGTAACTGGAATAATATCAACAATTGATTCATTATATTCGTGAATGTTTAATGATAAAAATTTTATTCCCGCAATAATGAGTTTGCTTTCTTCTTCGGCGAATGACAGTAGTTTTGATTTGGATAGAATTAAGTTATATATTGAGTCAACAAAACAATCCAATGAAAAAGAAGGTGTTGTTTCTTCAATTGATGATTATTTTTCAGACCCAGCAAAAAAATCATATTTAGAAAACTACGATAATGAAAGAGAAACTAAGTCAAATGGATTGGATTCAGCTATTGGAGCCGGCCAAATTAGTTTTAAAAACATAAAAAAAGCTATTTCAAATTTAAAAACATTTAGTGTTTCATATGATAATGATAGTCAGTATGTTTATCTAAGCCCAGATATAGAAATTGAAAAAGGTAAAAAGTTAAAAGCTTCGCTTGCTTGAGCCTTTAATGCTGGATTAACTAAACCATTAAAAAAATATGAAAGTAAAATTGATTCTTGGGTTTATAAATTATTAACATTCGGTGCCTCTTATTTTATTGATAAAATCACTGAAAATAAATATAACCAATTTTTAAAAGAAAAATATGAAAAAGAGTATAACTCAAAATACCCTGATGAGTGGCTAAATAGAAAAACACTTTTTGAAAAACAAAAAGATACATTATTTAGTGATTATGATTTAATTTTGCAAAGAAAAGAAGGAGGAATTTGAAAAAACATTAAATTGAACTCTGGAAGCTCATTAAGATCAAATGTAGAATTAATAAGGTATAGAGCTGAAAAAACAGGAATTTATCGGTTAGTTGTTAAAAAACATAAATCCTCTTTGTTTGAAAATTCCATAGATGATGATTTGGCGGTTTCACATGTCATTCAATAACAAAAAATATTTATTTTTAGCACCTTCAATTATTTTGCCATGGATTTTCCCAGCTATAATTTTTGCGCTTCAAAATAAAAATTACAATTTTGAAGCAAAAACTTCAAACCCTACCAATAATGATTTGTTCACTATAAGCGCAAAGGATAGTAAAGCTTTAAAATCTAACATTTTTTCCTATAATGATTTAATACAAATGGATAAAACAAAGACTATTTGGCTTAAAAATAGTGACTGAATGCCGATTTTTTTGAACGACCATGAAAAAATTCAAGAAATAATCAAAAAATATCTTTATTTTGAAAGTGACAATTTTAAAACTTACAACGACAAAGAATTCAATAAATTGTCTACTTTTTTCTCCAAAGAGTATGACAAAGCTACTACTGAAGGCGAAAATTTCCAAAAATTAAAAGTAAATCCAAATTTTGGTGATTACCAAAAAATATTTACTAAAAATTTTTTTATTATCAATGATTTTAACCAGTATGAGGAATTTTTTAAGGAATATGTTGACAAGCCAACCTTTTTAAAAAATGAATATGATAAAAATTTTTTTACTAAAAATTTATTATTTATATATATTGCCGAGAAAACATTAGCTAACCCATTACTTATAAATGAAAAATATTTACCCACTAATTGTCCCCTATTAAATTTATGACTTATAAAAATCATAATTTTATTATTTCACTACCAGAACAACTTTTTAATTATAAAGATGTAAGTAAAAATAGTAACAAAATTACAAAATTAGATGATAAATTTGATGTTTATTTTAAGGTTTATTCAAAAAACAATTTTCAAAAAACAAACGATTTATCAACTATAAAATTAAATAAAATTCAGGATTTATATTTGTATAACTTCTTAGATAAAACATCGTCAGAATTTGAGAGTTTTTTAGATCTAATGACCAAAAAAGAGAAAATTTTAGCGCGTAATAATTTGAAGATAACCACATTATATGGGTCCAAAAATGAACAATATTCAAAAGATGAACCCAAAACAGAAATTTTTTTAGATTTTGACGATGTAAAACAATTTATTTATAATAAAAATTTATCTAAAAACCTTGAATGAGAAGAAGCATTTCACCTCTCTAATTTATTTGTTCCCAGCAAAAATATTGATAAACCTGAAAGATTTAATAAATTCATTCTCAAATCTCAAAAAGTAAATGAAATTTTTCTTGATGAAGTTTTTTATTCAGAAATTGATAAAAACTCAGGCAAAATTACACTCTATTCTTTAAACTACAAATCAATTTTTCCAAAAACCTTAAAAAATATTGAAAAATTAAATAATAAAGATTTACTAATGTTTGAAAAAATTGATTTTGGTGATATAAATATTAAAGATGTGGAGTTAAAAACAGTAAATTCACTCGAAGAATTTAATAATATATATAAAAAAATACAAGGCTAGCATGGATTTAAAAAAATATAAAAAATTTTTTCTAATAGGATTTATATTAACCAACTTAGCCGCCGCTACCGCGGTTTCTCTTGGCTTGATTCTTAATATTTATAATAACTATAAAAATAATTTAAAAAATGAAACCCAATTTAAAATTAAGGATGATAATAATAAATTTTTTAGTATCTCAGACTCTAAAAAAATAACTGATCTTAATAAACTTTTATGACTAAATAACCCATATTGATATAACATTTTGACAAAACAGCCCCAAAAAGTGGATTTATTAATTCAAAAATACCCCCTATTTGAAAACAATTTATTTGATAATTCATTTAACAATAACGCTTTAAGAAAATTATCAAGTTTCTTTCGTTCTGAGAGCGCCAAAAACAAAGACACAATGGAATTTAATCTTATTTGGGATCAAGGGCAATTAAAAGACAAGAAAATTGTAGACAATTTCGTTGTCTTAGATAATAAAAATGATTTTGTATCTTTTTTTTCTAAATTAAAAATTGAAAAACTAAGTAAAAGAATTTTGTCAACACCTGACTTTTTTAAGAAAAAATCAATTATTATTTATATACGTCCTCATGATATTGCTGATGATTCATCGTTTAATTCAAAATCAAAAATATCATCATTAAACCCTAATCATATTTTCCAAAACAAACAAAATAATGGAAAAACAAGTATTATTTCTTTTGACTCAAAATTTGATAATTTTTTTCGTACAGGAGAAAAGTACAGAGAGACCGGTCCGCCAAAAGTAATTAACTACAATTTTGCTAGAGCTTCTCTGTTTTCAAATTCAACAACTACAAATTTCGATATTTTTTATAAAATTATAGATAAGTCAAACAAACATGTTTTTGATCATAGTCTAGATATTCATATTAGTAATATTGAAGATCTTGTACTTTACAATAAAATTATTCGCCATAAAGAATCAAATGAATTTAAAAAATTTCTTGTAAAAAAGCAAGAAATTTTTAAGAAAAACCCTTTTCAACTTACTCGTTTATATGCTATGCAGGGTTTAGATCTATCAAAGCAGAGCACTGAAGAAAACCAAATTTTTTCTACATTAGATCAAACAAAAAAATTCATTAGTAATAATTCGCTATTAAAAAGCTGGGATTGGGGCGAGGCTTTTCACCCTTCAAATTTGTTCATTAACAACGATAACAACTCTGAAGAATTTAATAAATTCATACTTAAAAAACAAAATCCAAAAATTATTTTTGACGATCAGATTTTATATTGGCAGATAGAGAAAGATATAATTAAAATTTATACCTTTAATTATAAAGATTTGTTTCCTAATTTTGCGGTTGAACCAGATAATTTTATAGTTAATGATCTTCAAAAATTTGAAAAAATAGATATTGGAAATACTGATATTAAAAAGCTAAAGTACATAAAAATCAAAACATTACAGGAATTTAACTCATTGCATAATCAAATAGGAACAGCTTAATTTTAGTTTGCTATACAAAAAATAAAAAAAATGTAAAATAAGACAAAAATTTAATGACGTTGTTATAAATTAATGCACTAATTTTTATATTTTTTAGTTTTTATTCTCTACTATTTGATTTAAAATGATAAAATTTCACTAATAATAAAGAATAACAAACTGAATTTAGAACCAAGAAACTTAATATAAATTGCAGAAACCTTTTTTTGGTTTTTCCTAATAGTTTTTTAGCAAACAAAAATAGTATAGAACAACTTGCTAAAATATATAAATAATTATTATTTTTGCAAAATCATTAAATAACCGTCAATATTTATCATATTATGGCGGTTGTTTTTATTAAGATAAAGTTTCACGGAATGGAATAGCAAGAACACAATTTAGATATTTTAATTGACTCAAACAGGTATCTTGTTAACTCAACCACTAGTTATAATTATAAATTTCTGGAATAAATTAAGACTACCAGGATTAAAGCGCAAAACAATAATATCTGCCAACTAAGCAAAAATAAGAGTTAAATCTAATGAAGCAAAGTTGCAAATATTAGAGACTTTTTGATCAAAATCTCCAAGTTAAAAAGATGAAGATTTAAAAAAACTATCTAAAATTTTAAGAAAAGGTAGATCTAAACTTTATACTATCAAGACTATTAATTTTATTTTTATCAATTAGAAGAATATAACTTTTCCTGAGTTTCCCAGTTTGATGGCGAAAATTCACTTTTTAGTGAATATGAATATGCAGAAATCCCCGTAAATCGGTGTTTTTTGCCCGTAAAACCTTAATTTTTATTAATTACAATTAATTACAATTTTAAAGTAATTTTATGGTATAATTATAAATTATGAAAAAGCATAATTTGATTTTGTTTAATGTTTGAGGATCTTCAAAAGATAAAATATATAAATATGTTGGCTGAACACAAGGTTATGGGAAAGCTCCAAAACGTTGATTTAGTATAGGAAATGTGCAAACTTTGGAAAAAATTAATCCAAATGCTATTCAAATTATCAAAGAAAAATTGAAATTATTTTCAAATTTAGATGACAAAGATAAAATCAAGACTACTTTACTTGATTCTCTTAAAAATTCTGCCATAATCGAAGGTTCGGTTTTTATTGGTGGGGAATTAATTGAAAAACTTATTGAAAAGCACAATATTTTTGAATCACTTCCTAAAAGTAGGCATAAAAATATGAAACAAATTTTTAACTACTTAATTTCAAAGCGAATTACTGATCCTGGTAGCATTATTAATGCTTTTGATAAAAAGGATGATTACTCAAATCAAATAAATACTTCCAAAAATAGCTTTTATAGACTCTTAGATCTTGTCTATGAATCACAAAATCAACTTTTAGATAGTCTTAACAAAATGGTTATAAGCGAGCTTGGAAAAAGGGACAATGAATTTTATTTTGATTCATCAACAGTCTATTTTGAGACATTTGAAAGAAATGGATTAAGAATTCCTGGCTATTCTAAAGATGCTAAATTCAAAGAAGATCAAATTGTCATTGCTTTAGCATGTGATAAAAATGGCATTCCTTTTCATATTAAAGTTTTTAAAGGAAATACAGCCGATTCTAGTACCCTAATCCCTTTTGTATTAGATATTGAATCTAAATATAATATCAAAAATATGACAATAATTGCTGACCGTGGCATGTCCACTGCTGCAAATATTCGATTTCTTGAATCAAAAGAATATAATTTCATTATTTCTTATCGTGCAAAGATAGGCAGTCAAAAATTTAAAAATTATTTATTAGATCCTAGCGATTATGTTGATCTAAATACAGATTTTAAGTATAAAAAAGAAGAATTTTATTCATCTTATAAAAATAAAAGATACACTGAAAATATTAGAAGAAGAATTATTACTTACAGTAAAAAAAGAGCAATAAAAGACAGCAAGGCTCGCGAAGAGCAAATCCAAAGTTTTATTAAAAAACAAAATAAAGATGGTTTTATTGAAGTAAACAAATTGTTTGGTAAAAAACCTAAATATTTTAGGGAAATTTCAAACATGAAATTTGAATTAGATCAAAGTAAAATTGACAAGGACAAACAATTTGATGGTTACTATGTCTATGAAACAAATATACTAAATTTAAATGTCTTAGACATAGTTGAAAAATACCAAAAACAGTGAAATATTGAAGCTAATTTTAGAAGTCTAAAAGGTTTATTGAATATTCGTCCTGTATTTTTAAGAATAGATGAGCATATCCTAGCTCATACATTTTTGTGCTTTATCTCATTAGTTATTTTAAAAACTATAATTTTTAAAATCAACAAACATATTAGTGATAACAAGTTATTTGCAAACAGTCAATTAACTGAAGTTGGTTTAGTAACGATGTTGCAAAAATTAAGACAAAGGGTTGAATTTAACACTTTAGATCAACAAATGATATTTAAAAATCGCGATGGTGTTCCTAGCGATCCCAATATTTGAAATAGGTATGATTTCTACTTTGATATCTTAATAAATCAGTAAAAAAATAGGTAATTAACTTTTGGCAAAAAACTTAAAAAAGCGCGGGAAACCGGACACTTTTTTAAAATTATCTCATCAAACTGGGAAACTCGGGACTTTTGAACCAATCATCGTACCCTATTGCTTGAACAATTGTAGATTTGCTACGGTAGTCTTGGAATTTCCATTTTAATTCTATTGTTTTTGTATTTTCATTAAAACTAAAATCAATAAGATTTAGCCCTTTTGCTCTTCGATCACCTCAAGAACCAAAAAGTTGACTAACATAATTATTCAAAATGATTGCATCTTTATTTGATAAATCAATTGTTTCACTTAGTTCATTAATCTCTTTTTCATCAGGAAATCCCGTACCAGGTCTATTAGTTAGTGAGGATAATTTTTGCTTATTAGGTATAATTAAGTCAACAAGATCTTGCGTATTTTTAATTAAATGAGTATTATATAATTGCTTATTATTTTCACTTTCCTGTTTTTCCTTTTTAAACGAAAACTGATTTTTTCTAATAAATACATACTCATCTCTAAAATCATGGATATTCAATGATTTTTTAGAGCCTGTTTTTGTTTTTAATTCTTCATCAGTTAATTTATGGATGTTATCTATAAAAAAACGAGGATATTCACCTTCAAATGTTAAGACATTCTTTTTATCATTTCAAAATCGATATTCACTTATTTTTGACAGCTGCTGTTGATTTTGATAATCATAAACATAAATTAAATACCCACCGATAGCAACTAAAATTGAGCTTTGAATTCAAAACCAGGTTCCAAGGGAGAAAAAAGTTCAAAAATTTCTTTTACTATTTTTTGACATAAGTTATAACCAGCTCAGGAAGATTATTTTCATTAGAATCATAACGAAATGCTTGGAATTTTAAATTCAGTAATTTCAAGATTTTTGTTACCACTAGTTGACTTACTAATTAAATTAATATTTTTATCTAATATTTTTAAATCAACAAATTCTATATTTAGAGTTTCTTTTAGATCTTTAAGCAAATTACTATCTATATTTTTTTGCTCATGTCATAAAAAATCCTAATAACTAAATATTTTATGAATTACATAATTAATTATAACATTACTTATAAAATAAAGGAAAATCTAGTAAAAATATGAACTTTTATATCAAAAAATTTAAAAAGTTCAATTTTTTGAATTTTTATTCAAATTTTATTTGGAGCAACAAACATTTGCACCTCAAAATTTACAATATTTTTAAAGTCTAAATTACAGAACAACAGGAATTTAAATATTTAAAAATAATTTTCTAACTTTTAAACAAGAATAAAGTATAATTTATTATATTATGAAAATTAGTAAAACAATAAAACCAGTGGCCAATGTTAAAAATCTAACTTTTTTATCACTAGTAGTGCGTCTTCTTAAATTTATATTAGGCACTAGTTTATTTTTCTTATTTGTTATCCCTTTCATTATCACATGATTTTCAAATCGCGACTCATTTATTGTTGGTTCTGAACTTATAGCAACTATGTTTATTTGAATTTTTGTTACTATTGTAAGCCGAGTTTTAACGATTAGTTATATCGTAAAAGTAAGTTTCCCTGACAAAATTTTTATGAATATAGAACCAAATTCATCAAAATCACTAAAACTTTCAATAATTAAAATTACAGCAATTATTGGCTTTTTCATACCATTGTTTGATGTATTTTCAATGGTAATGTTTTTATTTTTTGCCTACATCGACAAAAGAGAATCATTAGACAATTTCACACCAAAAAATGCATAAGTCACATTAATAGTTTTAAAAAATTAGAAATCACACTTCTCTAACAAAGCAAGGCCAAACATTTAAATTAGTAGAAAAAATTAATAAAAGTGGTATAATTAAAATCATAGATAAAAAACTAATTGTCTGAATTTTTTCTACTAATTTAATTTCACGGTTTTTTTGTTTTTTTCTTATAAAGTAAGAGTTTTTTTAGATTTTTAAAATACATTTTATTATTAGTTTGACTAATAGAAAATTAACGAGCTAATCTAACTTAAATTAATATAAAAATAAGGCAAATAAATCTCACGAAACCTGAAGAATTAATTTAAGCAAATATTTCTTGGATTTAAAAGCGATATTATTTGTCTAAAGGTGTGTTTTTTAAATTTTATACTGTTTTAGGATTATTTTTTGTGTATTTAGTATAAAAATATAACAATAAGTATCTAAAATTAATTATTGTTGTGGGATTTTAGTCCTTGATTCCTAAAATTTTTATTGTTTAAATTGCAAATTTATTGAGAAATTATGTCTGTTTTTAATATAAGAAATTAAAAATCTTTGAATGATACATCTTGGCGATTTTGGTTGCTTGTGCTAAACATTGGGTAGGTTGTCAAATTCATCGAAGATGCAACAATTGAAGAAGGAAAGATAAAAATTTGGGTATTAAAAGAATTAACATTGCTATTATAAAGTCGTCTTGCAGCCGCCAATTCTCTTTCTAAATAGGCTGTTTGTTGGATTAATTCTTGATAAATTTTTGATGCTTGCAATTCTGGGTAATTTTCACTTACTGCAATTAGTCTGCCAAATAATGAATTGTTTAAATCTTCAATTTCTTGAGCATTTTCTATGTTTGACTTTAAACTTCTTAATCTTGTAATGTCGCTTAAAATTGATTTTTCATATTCACGATATGAACGAACTTGGTCAGCTAATTTTAATAAAGTTGCGCTACGTTGCTCAAGTTGAACTTCGATTGTACCAGCTGATTCATTGATTAAATTCTGCTGTCGCATAAAATTATTTTTTTGTGAAATGTAATAAATTGGAGCAATAAATAAAAACAATGTCCCCAAAGTTCAAAATGCAACTTTAGCCGCTGTTGAAACAACCGGTTTTTTGGAGTCATTATCAATTCGAGGTTCAAATCCTTCGATATTTGCAGAATTTTTAGGGTTGTATAAATTTGACATTTTTTTCCTTTAAATATTAATTAAATTAAAAATTATACCATATTTTTTTTGAAAATATTATGTTTTTAACTAATCCAAATACAAAGTAACGTAAATAAGACACAAAAGATAATACAAACTGTAAGTGTCAATCAAAAAATCGTTGAAAATATGATTAATAAAGTCATCAGGGCTTTTTATTGATGTTGGAAAATCAAGATACATAAAATTTCAGTCGCATTTGTAGGTAAAATAGATCGCATTTTGAAAAGATTCAATGCTAACATCCAAAACTTTAACGCCATCACGGTCAAAATATCTTTTTAGCGAAAGTTCCATTGCAAGGGGTGTATACATTTTTCTGATTTTCAATCTATCATTTGATTCTGGACTAAAAACCTGGTTAAATTCCTCGTTTTCAAGTTTGACTTTGTTTTTTTGAAAAAATCAGCTGCCTGGTTTTAAAAGTTTAAAATCAAATGCCTTTTCACCTAAAATTGAAGTATCAATTTTTAAAATTCCAGTAAAACTTTCTCTTGTCACAGTTTCATTTTTTCTTGTTTCTTTTCATTGTCAGTGGACATTTGTAAAGCTAACATGGAATTTTTCATCAATTAATAATTCCTTCAGAGGTCTAACTTGACTAATTCAAGCCCTTGATGAGCCAATTATTTCTACGGGAGTAAGGTTAGTAATTTCGTTTTTTGAAATTTGAATTTTGTTGCTAGGTTGGTCATTAAAACCTAAATAATCCATTCCTTTATCTAAAATTGAAAAGGCAGCTTTATAAGCAACTTCTGGTCTAAAATTAACTAGGACGTCTTTTGAAATTTCATCGGTGATTTTTCTAATTTCCTTTTTTTTGAATCCTAAGTAAAAAGTAGAAACAATTGCAATTATTCCGGGAATAATGGCAAAAATGATGCTAGTATATCCTAGTTGGGTATTGGTAGCAACAAGAATAACAATCATAGTTAAAAAGAATGAAATTGACGAGGTAATATTAAGTTTTTTTGCCTCATTTTGTAATCCAGCAACTTTTTCAAGAGACTTTGAATGTTTTTTCTTGATAATTTCATCTAATTTAGGGTGAAATTCCGCTTTTGCCTTGTTTTTATAGTCTTCAAATTTAAAATAATCATTTATTATTTTCATTTTTACTCCTTGGTTCAATTTTAAAAGGAATTATTATAAAAATACTCTTTTTTAATCCAGTTTTTAGTTATTTTCCAATAAAAATAGCTAAAAAGTGGCTAATTTAGTTGAAAAAATTTAGACAGCTAGCTTTTTATCTATAATTTTGATTTTACCATTTTTATCAATTTTTTTTCACTAATTTACTAGTAATTATTGCTATTTTTTCCTTTGATTTTATAATAAAAATATACCATATAAATTCTTAAAATCCAAAATTATAAAATTTTTTAGAGTTAAGCATTAATAAATTCAAAATTAATGGTATAATTTAGTAATTTTAAATTTAGGGGCTATAAAATCTTATTGGTTTATTTAAATTCTTTGTTTTTCAAAGCAAAAAAAATAAAAAACTGAGCAAAAAAGGAGAAAAATGTTCAAAAATATAAAAAAAATTGTTAAATTAAGGCTTGTTCCAATAGCTTCTGTACTGCCTATTTTTATTGTTTTATCATGCCACGATAAAAGTCAAACAGCTCCTGAAACTACCAAAAAAGATGCCCAAACTAGTCAAGAAGATAAAAATAAAGCCATAAAAATGGGCAATCAAGAGGCAACAAAAACTAAAAAAACTAACCAAACAATCGACTTTCATTCTGCTCCATTTAATATTCCAAAAAAAGATAATGTCAAAATTCGAACTTTATTATTTCCAGCTGCAAGAAATGAAAATAAACTAGATAGTCAAGGTGTTTTCCGTTTTCAATTGCATCACTCACCGGTAAAAGGTGTTACAGGAAAATGAAGCGCTTATGCTACTGAGGTAAAATCATTAACTGACAACACTCTAGTTGATCCTTTAAAAGTTAAGGTCGCTCGTACAACCGCAATTGAAGGTGAAAATATTGAGTTTCCCTTAGTTTTTAGATGAGATGAGCAAGATCAGAAACTAGAAAAAGGCAAATTTTACACATTTATTTTCTGAAAAGATGATGGTTCAGAAAAAATTGTTTTTAATTCAAGACATATTGAGCAAAATAACGATACTTTTCAAGCAACTGAGTAAAATTTGAAAGTTTTTCAAAATAAAAACTAAATTAGTATACTAATTTCAGACACATTAAAAAAAGGTGTCAAAATGAAACAATTTAATAATAAATTGGCAAAAAAGTTTGATAAGTCTATGAAAAATAAATCCCGTTAACCCAAAAAAGAAATAGAAAATTAAGACTGTTTCTAAAAAATGATAGCCGAATTTATCAGGAAAAATGGAAAATTTTCTTAGAAAGATAGGGCTAATCCTAATTATTTCTATTGAATTTTTTTGCCTTTTGGGAGCAAAAATTAATCAATATTGAAGTAAAAATTTTGAAAATGTACCTATTACTTATCAAAAAATAAGTTCATTTATTGATTTGTATAACTATTCAAAACTTGAAAGAGTTGTCCATCATATAAAAATTCAAGTTTTTATATTAGGCAAATTATTTCTTTAGATTTTTTAAAATGAATATGCTAGAAAAAATTATCAAAAGTGGTATAATTAAAATAATAGATAAAAACTAATTATCTGAATTTTTCCTATTAATTAAAAAACCTAAATTGATATACTAACTTAACAGAATTTATTATATTATTTATACTTATAATAGTGCTTAAAAAGGCAAAAAAAAAAAAAAAAAAAAAAAAAAAAAAAAAAAAAAATGACCAAATTTGCAAAACTATCAATTTTATTTGGTGTAACTATCGGATCAGTAGCAGTTTCTTTGCCTTTTGTATTTTTAAGCAAATCACAAAAAGCAATTAATGATGACCAAAGTATATTTCCTTCCTATTTTAAGGACACACTAAAATCAGAATCTTCAAAGGTAATTACCGAGCTAAGGCAAATTAATGTTAAATCCTTCTCATCAACTGACCCAAATTCTAAGCCCTATATTAAGGATTTCTCAAAATTTGAGAAGGATTTTCAACAGTTTATCGACAAAATTTCGCAAAATCCAGATTTAGATGCAAAAAAACTTGCCAAAGAAATGTTGGAAAAGAAAGGGGTGCCTTCCAATAAAATTAAAGAAATATTTGATTATCAACCTTCTAATTCCCAACCTAACGCTAATAAAATAACAAATCTAAAACCGCAAACATTTTCAAATAATTCGCCCAATTCTATGACGATAGAAGATTTTGCAAATAAATTATGGAAAGAACATGTTACTAGCGCCTCATTTGCTGCTATAAATTTTGGCCTAGCGGTTGCCTATGGCTTTGCTTTTATGTTTCCCCAAGCCGGCGCTAGCACAGCAGCTGGAAGTGTCTTAACCTGACTTTCTGTTGAATATAAACAGGCTTATAATAGTCTTGTATATGATAAAAATTGATCCGCTATTAAAACAAAGTTGTATGTAACAGGCCTTAAAATCGGGTCTATGGGGCTATCGTTGAAAACAATATTAAATGCACGATCAGCAATAAAAAAAATAAAAAGTGCGCAATCTACAACAAAAGCGACATTAATCACTGCAAGTTTAGTTGCGCCGCAAGTTAGAATTGCCTTGATTTGGCTTGATGTTTTGCAGTCTTTTGTTTCCTTAATTATGGAGTTTATACCTTAAAATGAATTTTTGATTAACAGTTGAAAAATTTATAAACCTTCAAATACCGAAAAAATTTTTAAAAATTCCTATTTTAAGTAATACTTTGTATTTTAAACTATTTTCATTTTTAGTTTTTAAATTTAATCCTGATAAAAAAACAATAAAAAATTACTTTTTATTTGTAGTACTTTCTTTAATAAGTTATCCGACTCCTCTTTTTTTAATTATAATAATATTGTTAATTACCGATAATGCTGATTTTCTAAGGAATTTAGATTTAAAATTTTTTAATAATTATTTTATTCGGCATTTGATCGAAGTAATTGGCTACTCGTTTTTAATTCTGCCTTATTCTTATTTTTCAGGTTTTCTTCAAAAAATTTTTCATTTATACTTGGTAAAACAAGTTAAAAAAAATCTTGGCAAGTTGGACGCAAATAATAAATTCCCATTTTTAAACAATTTTAATTATACTAAATATTATGAATTTCTATGTCAACGAAAATTTTATATTGGTATTGAAAAAAAACATTGGTATAATCCAGAAAAAATAATTGAAAATATTTTTATCTATATCCAATATTGATGGTGAGTAATTAATTGAAATTTGCCAAAATATTTTGCACATATAATTTTGGAAGTTTTTTTGTTTAACACTACTGAATTTACAAATTCAAATATTCCTAAAAAAAACTGGAAAATCTTTTTATACATTTATTTTGCTTTTGTTTTTATACATCTTATACTAACTTGATATCCGTTTTGAATAATATCTTATTTTATAATGGAACATATATCTGAAGTAGATGGCAATTTAAATGATACTAATAACGAAACAATACAATTATTACTCTCTAGTTTTTCTACTATATTTTTTGGTTATATCACGATACCCTGGGTGGCTTATTATCCTAAATTATGAATAACTTTTTGACTATTTGAAGAATAAATTTTTGATTTTTTTGATAGTATTATTAAAGACAAAATGTTTGATTCTTAGACTTGTTTAACCAGTTTATTAATTTAATTCAAGGAAATTTGTTTTGTAAAAATGTATTTCTGATTAACTGTTGAAAAATTTATTAATTTGAAAATTCCTAGAGAATTTTCAAAAGTTCCTATTTTAGGTAATATTTTGTATTTTAGGTTGTTCTCCTTTCTTGTATTCAAATTTAATCCTGATAAAAAAACAATCAAACACTTTGTTTTGCTATTCACACTGTTTTTAATAAGTTATCCACTACCATTTTTTTTAATTATTTTAATACTAATTTTTACGCTTAAATTTGATTTTTTAATTCATTTTAATGCAAAAATTTTTGATAATTACTTTTTTCGACATTTTATCGAAGCAATTTTTTACTCGCTCCTGTTGTTGCCTTATTCATATTTGTGTAGTTTTTTCCAAAAAATTTTTAATTTTTACCTAATAAAGAAATGTAAAAAAAAATTAGGTAAATTAGATATAAATAAGCAATTTGATTTCTTAGCTAATTTTGATTTTGAAAAAAATTATAATCTTATAAAGGAAAAAAACGTTTATATTTGAATCAACGTACGCAAAAAAGATAGATATAACCCTGATAAAATCATTGAAAATATTTTTGTTATGATTGAAGGTTTGGAATTAACTACAAAAGTATATTTGCCTTCCTATTATTTAGATATATTTTTACATGTCTTCTCATTTAATACAAAAAGCGCTGATTTAAATCCTATTATTAAAAAACGGCAAGTTCGTTTCTTAATTATTTATTTATTTTCAGCTTTTATAAATTTTATTACGTTTTGATACTCGTTTTGAATATTAAGTTATTCTTTTACACTACTTGATGATTCTCGCTTAATCATCAACTATACTGGTATAATTTTGTTCGCTATTTTTATAGTGCGGCTTACTCCAGAACGCCTAATTAAATTTTTTGTATTTAAAATTTAATTTTTGTAAAGTTTTAAGAATGTTCTAATTTTAACTTTAAATTAGTAGAAAAAAATTCAGACAATTAGTTTTTATCAATGATTTTGAATGCATAACTTTTGCTAATTTTTGGTATAATTTTATATTAACTTCGTAATTTAAAATAAAATAAGAAATAAAAGTTTATTTATGCATGAGAATGTTAGTCAAAAATTAAATGGGCAAGTTTTTACACCAGATTTATTGGTTGACCTTATTTTAGATCAAGCTGGTTACAAAGAAAACATACTTAAAAAACATATTATTGATAACAGTTGTGGTAATGGTCAATTTTTAGTTAAAATTATTGAACGTTATTGCAAAGCTTTTTTTAGAGAAAATTCGAATTTAAAATCGCTTAAACATCAATTAGAAACTTATATTCATGGCATTGATATTGAAGAAAAACATATAAAAAATGCCATTTTCCGTGCAAATTTAGTTGTTCAAAATTATAAAATTGAAGGAGTAAACTGAGATTTTAAAGCTAAAAATACCCTTGAAATTGAACATTTTAACGGAAAAATGGATTTTGTTGTCGGAAATCCACCTTATATTCGCATTCATAATTTAAATAATAATAAATTGTTGAAAAATTTTAATTTTCCAACAATTGGTATGACAGATATTTACCTTGCTTTTTATGAAATTGGTATTAAAATGTTAAGTAAAAATGGAATTTTATCTTATATTAGTCCATCTTCATTTTTTACATCCAAAGCAGGCTCAATTTTTCGGGAATTTTTATACAAAAATAAAATCATAAAATCAGTTGTTGATCATAAACATCACCAATTTTTTAAAGCAACAACTTATACAACGATTTTCACAATTGATAAATCAGCTAGAAAACAAGTGGTCGATTATTTTAATTTTGATAATAAAACAAATTCAATTTTTCTTGTTTCTAAATTAGAATATGAACAATTTTATTTAGATAAGAATTTTTATTTTTCAACTCCAGAAAAGCTATCTTTTCTAAAGGAAATTATTTACAACAAGAAAAAAAGTGATATTAGTGTCAAAAATGGTTTGGCAACCTTGGCTGATTCAGTTTTTATTGGCGATTTTAAATTTAATTCTAAATATATTTTGCCCGTTTTAAAAGCATCAAATGGAAAATGGGCAAAAATCATTTTTCCGTATAATACTAAAAATTTCCAAATTATTTCAGATTCTGAATTAAAACAGCAGTTAGAAATTTTTGAACACCTTAGTTTTTTTAAGGAAAAACTGCAAAAACGTAGCTTTGATCATTCAAATAAAAATTTTTGGTATAGTTTTGGTCGAAGACAAGCTATTTCAGACACTGATAAAGAAAGACTGGTTTTAAATTCATTAGTCAAGGAAAACAGACCTTTAAAAATAAGTTTAATCCAAAAAAACACCTGTATTTATAGTGGTTTTTACATTATAAGCGAGAAAATTGACTATAAATCAATTGCTGAAAGATTACAAAGTAAAGTTTTTCTTGACTTTGTAGAATTATTAGGAAAGTACAAAAATGGTGGTTATTATACTTTTTCAACAAAAGATGTTAAAAAATATTTAGACTTTATGTTAGGGACGTAAATGAAAAAATTAAAGAAAGTTTTATAACTTATCTTCATAAAGGTTCGTCAAGATCAACTGAAAAAATAAAGATAATTCATAGTTTTGTTGCTAGTTCAATGTCGCAAAACTTAGGGCAAGATTTTAAAATATATTCATTAGGTGTTGATAGCGGAAATCAATTTCAAAAAGAAGCTAAAATGATCGGTCGGTATTATGATAAAAAAGTAGATATCGGAATTGAATATAAAAACGAAATAATTGCTGGTATAGGTCTTAAGTTTGTTGTGCAAAATTATTTACAAAATTCAATAAATTATTTTGAAAATATGCTTGGAGAAACTGCCAATATTCGTAGTCAAAATGATAAATTATATTTTCAGATCTTAATTATTTTTGAACAGATTCCTTATTTTTCTAAAAATAGAATTAATAAAAAATGGGGAAAATTAAATTAAATTATAAGAACTTTCTTAAATATGCAAAACTTTCAACTGAAAATCAATCAGATTTTAGACATATACCTAATAAAGTTTTAATTGTAATTATCAATTTTGTTTGCTTAAATTTAGAAAATAATTCTGAACACAATAATATAAATGAAATTGAAAATTTTGAAGATTATAAAACGGTCGCTAATTTTCACCTTGACAATCCTTTCAATGCTTTTGAATTTTCAAATATACTAAAACCAATAGAAACTCAAATTCAAAATTCAGTAATAATAAATGATTATGATGATTTTATTAATAGAATCAGTTATTTAATTAAAGGTCATGTAAGAAATTAAGTTTTTGAATATTTTTAAATTGTGAATTTTTCTATTAAACGAAGGTAAAAACACGCTATTTTATATAAAGTATTAAGTAGAAATTCCTAAAAATTAGTAGAAAAATTCAGAAAACTAGCTTATATACTAACTTAATTTTCCATTTTATCTTTTTCTTGTTCTTGCTTTTGTTGTTGTTCTAGTTCTTGTTTTCGTTTTTTGAGCTCTTCAAGAACAATTGCGGGGTCAATTCCGGATCTTCTAAGAACATTCTCCATTATTTCTTGATAAATTCCACGATCATTTTCAGAGAGATCGTTAATTGTATATTCCTTTTTTGGTCTGCATTGAGATTTGTTTTTCCCACGAGCAATTATTAGACTTTTCATACCATTATTATAAAACTTTTTTCCAATTTCTTATCAAATTATTACCATATATATGTAAAATCCATTCTTTATGCGCATTTTTACTTTTAGATTTGTTTTTGTAAATTTCTCTAAATTTTTCTGCAAAATGCAAAATTGCAATTTTTAACCCTTTGGTTTCAGCAATTTTGATATATTTAAATTTGTCTTCAACTGTGAATTTCTATTGTTTCATTTTGACTCACCTTCTTTTCGAATGTGTCTGAAATTAATATACTAATTTAGATTTCGTTTAATTTTATTTTTTTTATGTGGCAAAAGGCCAATAATTTATTGTGAGAATTTTAAAATTTTTTAGAATATTGCAAATTATTAATAAATAAAGCTCATGATTATTAGTCATAATTTGTTAATAAAAGTATAATGATAAATATTTATTTAAAAGTAGAAGTCGGGTTTTCAATAAAAAAATTAAAGCGATAATAAAATGAATATAATTAAATTAAAAACATAAAACATGTTATAATGTTTATAAATAATTTTAATTGGGTATGAAAATGAAATTAGCGAAATTTAAAAAAATAATTTTATTATTGATGTTTTGACCATCAATTTTTTTAATATATCACTCTTTTCTTATAAATTTTAATACTAAAAAATATTGATATGCTTCAAATTTTAGTAATAAAATCGATATAAGAGAACCTTTTGCCAAACAGTTAAGTAACTCGCCAAAAATTGATGATTTTGATAATCAATTCGAATTAAAACTATTGTTAAACCCTAATTTCGGGAGTACTGAATCTAAAGAAATAAGTAATTTTAATCTTGAATTTATTAAAAAAATAGAAAAATCAAGATTAAAATTCAAAAAAGCTAAGATGGACAAATATAAAAATGACTTTGACAAATGGTCAAAAACACATATTAATTCTGAACGTTTAAACTTAGAAGCTACTAAAAAAAATCAAAATGACACTTGGGTTTCAGATTATGATTTGTATTTGCAAAAACTTGATTCAAACAATAATTGAATTGATGTTTCTTGGTCAACAAGTATTAAAAGCAATGATGAATTAATTGATTTTAGAGCAAAAGAATCAGGCTACTATCGGCTTTATATCAAAAAATTTAAATCTGTAACTTTTAATAATTCTGTTGAAGATAAATTAGCACTTTCTTATTTGGTTAATAATGAAAAATAAACTAATCCTTAGTAAATTTTTGGGAATAACCCTTTTAATTCCGGCATTTTTTTTAACTTCCTGCAGAAATTTAATTCCTTTTATTGTTAAGCAAATTTTTAACAAAGATGAGGGAATTAACAATCCAGAAAATTATAATTCTTATTATTTTTTAAATTTACTAGCGAAGCATTATGAAGAATTTAATGCAAAAAATGGTACTTTTTCAGCCTTAAATCTGTTTTATAATCAACCCGAAAAACAACGGGACAAATTTTTATTCCTTGGTGAACAAAGTAGAATAACAATTGAAAATTTAGAGCAATTTCAAAAAAATATTGTTGATAGAACTGAAGAAATTATAAAAAATAATCCTAATATTGCCAATGTTAATAGTTCTGAACTCAAGTCAGAATTTGAAGACAAATTTCTAAAAGGAGAGCTTCTTGAAAAAGTCTTAGAAAAAAACAATATTATAATAGGCGAGCGTGGCAGCTATTGAATGCCAACTCGTGTTACCCACTATTATTTTGAAGAAAATGGTTTTTCAAACATTATAGCCACAAGATTTACACCAGATTATATTATAGATGCAGATTTAATTGAGCCCGCTGTAGTTTTTAAAGATTCACCTTTTTTTAATGTTATAGTCTACCCTAAAAATAAAACAATCACCTTTAGGAACATTGAAGAAAAAATTTACACTGGCCATAATGATAAAAATATAGACTATAAAAGAAAGAAAATATTAATTGAAGGAGAAGCTAGAAAAATTTATAATAAACTCGCAAAAAAGTACAATTTATCAAAAAACAAGATTAGTACTTCTTACCCCTCTTTTATGTTTAATATTATCGATTTTAGCCAAGAAATTAATAATATTAAAACTTTAAAGCCAAAAATTCTTGATTTAATTACAAATAAAATTAATCCTTGATCTAACAGTTTTTTACCAAAAAAACATGTAATTATTAAAAATATTGACGAATTTAAGACAACAATTATTGACCGAATTTTAAAATTAGATCCTAAATTAAAACTTGACCAAAATGATTTAATTTCTGATTTTGAAGAAAAATTTCTAAACAGCGAAAAACTTGATGAATTTCTAAAAAATAATAATATTTTTATTTACGAAACTTGGGAGCGAATTGGTTATGAACCATTTTGAGGAGGGGTTCTCCAGCCTATATCGCCCCCTACTAATTTTTCAAAAAGGGCGGAATGAGAAAAATTGGTTCTTAGAAAAACAGAAAATAATAATATTTTTTTGACAGCAATTTTTCAAACGGATTTAACACTAAATTTTGTTAGAAGTCCCGAATCTAGTTTTGATAAAGTGGCCTTCCAAATCCTGGCTTTTCCTAAGGATAAAAATGTCGTTTTTGATAAAAAAGTTAGCCGACTTGAACTAATTGAAGATTTAAAAAACAATTATTTAGATAAATATGAAGAAGATCCAAAAGAAAAAAACTACATATAAGTTTAAATTAGTAAAAAAAATCAGGCAAATAATTTTTATTTGTAGTTTGTGGTAAAAACTCATTTGCATTTTAAGCAACCTTTTTATAGACTTTTCTAGACTTCTAGAAAAAAAATCTAAAAAATATAAAGTTAAAATCTAAAATAATTAACTTGTTTCTGCGGGGCAAAAAACAAGAAAAATGAGCCAATTTTGCATCTAAATTAATTTTGAAAATGTAACTATTGCTTTTCATATAAGAGCTTAAATTTTATATGATATAAGTTATTTATTTAGATTTTTTAAAAATAGAATGCCAAAAATTAACAAAGACAGTGGAATCAAAATCATAGATAAAAAACTAATTGTCTGAATTTTTTCTACTAATTTAGATTTTCACAAAGACATTTTTTAAATTATCCATATGAATTAAGACAATCAATTTATCCAATAAATTCAATTGGATCACTGAATAAATTAATTAAGAAAAACACAAAATTATAAACACTCCGAATACCTTCGTGACTTAAAATTCTACCTGAGGCAACTTCAGGATTTTTCCCTTTAAAAATTCCTAAGTCTGTACCACAAATAGTTGTTGGTAACTCTAACAATTGCATCTGTTGGTTTTTGTATAACTGGTTTGACAACATTTTCGAGGGCAATGCTGTGATCGGCACGGTAAACTAATGCTTTCATTTTTATATTAATGACCTCGTATATAATTATTTGCATAAATAATTATATAACTTTTTTTATAGTAAATAAGTATTTTTATTGAAAAATTTTTTTAGTCAACGTAGCGTAAAATTTCTGCCTTATTTAGTCGAGATTTTGACATTAATTTTGTGCTTAATCATAAAAACCAATTTTTTTCTAATAATTTACCAAGAATTTTTGGGCTAACAAAAAAATAAACAGAATTTATTAATGTCTGTAAAAACAAAGGCACTACCAAAATACAAAGTGGAATAAAAACATAAATATATGGCGGAACCGGAAGACGGTCATAATTATCCCAAAAATAAATTCCTGCTGCTATTAATCCCACCACTATTGCTAAAATAAATCAGCGAAAAATGATGTATGTAAAGGGAGTTGTTGATTTATAATATAAGGAAATTTTTTTATAATTATTTTTCATTTTCCTCTAATTCCTTAAATTTCTTAGCAATAAAAATTGCAAAAATATGCCTAATATCAATGCTATGATCATTTTTATATGAAAATACTAAATTTGGGCTTAAGCAATTTAATGATAAATTGCTTATTCCGAGTTTTTCTTTGAAAATATTAAACTCGTGTTTTGAGCTAAATTCGAGCAATGGCAAATCAGATTTATAATGAGGATCAGGCAAAATTATATCGTTAAAAAATTTATGAAAATCATTATCAAATGCAAGACGTAAATTTTTAATTTTAGTGTCATTCTCAAATTCTTTTATCAATTCTAAAACGGAAATTTTGAAGGGTTTTCCATAGTTTGTGAACGGATTTTCCAAGGTTAACTCGACATTTTCAGTGAAATTTTCAATGAATAAATTTAAATCAATTTTTTGAATATTATTTAATATTTTATCTTGATTTAAAACACAAATATATTGGCTTTTTTGCAAAATTGCATCAAAATAACATTGACAAAGTTTAGCTTTTGTAAAAGGCAAATTAAATTTGGAAATTTCTTTTAAATCATCTATTGTATTTTTGAATTTAATTTTATAATTTTCACTCAAATTCATCATACTTGGAAGTAATACTAATCTATTAATTTTATTTGCAATTTGGTAAACTGATGAAGTAATTGTTAAATTTTCAACATTTGTTTGATATTTTCTTGGTACAAAAATAAAACTAAGTCCCTCACTTCTCGTTGATTCATCGTTTTTTTTATAAATATAAGGGTCAATGATTTGTTTATTATCAAGAATTGTTGTTTTTTTAATCCCTAAATCATAACGTAAATTAGAACTTGAGCAAAAATCTAGATCGTTAATTTCACGAGATTTTAAAAAAGTCATACTTTCGGCGAATGAGCCATAAAAAACAATTGAGGGGTCAATTTTTGCTAATTCTTTGGCTTTTTTATAATATTTCTCAAAATTTTCATCTCTTAATTTATACAAAAGCCCAAAACTCAAGCGGCTTATTAAAAATAATTTTAAAAATTTTATAGATTTAAGAATGGAATTATTATCAAAATACTCAACAAATTTTTTTCTAAGCAAAATACCTAAAACAAAATAAAGTCAAACAAAGGGTAAGGGCCAAAATACTGCAGGACCTAATCATCATATATTCTTTTCTCAAAGCAGGCCAAACCCAATAAAAAAAATGATAAGAAAGACGAATGAAATTATTGAAAGTGTAAGAATTTGCTGTTCTTTTTGCCCCTTTTTAATAAAATAAGAGTTTGAAAATTTAACATAATTATTTAAAATTATTGAATGCTTAGATATATTCATTAAACACCATTTTTATTAAACATTAATAATATGAAGGATTTAAATATTCTTGATAAAGTTCTTTTATATATTTATCAGTAGAACGTTTATAGACTTCTTCTACTAATGAAGAAAGTTTTCTGGTTCCGCTAATTAAGAATCAAACACTTGGTTCTAAAAAACGATATCAGGGAACATCATATACCTTGTAATCGATCATTTTCAATAATAACGCTAATTTACCAATAGAACGTCTCCCATCTATTAATTTTCTTGCTTTTTGGACAAAATAATCAAGATTACCATTTCTATCTTGATATTGGCTAGATTCTGCTGAAGTGAAAATAGATGTAAACAACAGAAACATATTCCCGATTTTAGCAGGATTAATTGATTTAGCCCAAGAAAACTTAGACGACAATTTTTGAACAATTTTATCGTCTAACCCACTTTTGCTTAATGCTTCCTTAATTTTTGCCATTGGCGTTTTGATTTCGGATTTATCTAAAATTTTAGATAATCCAAAAGCATAGATAGGATCGCTAGTGTCTACACCAAAAAGAAAATTAATAGCATTATCGATAAACCAACTTCCACTCAAAAGCCCAATAACTGTAGAAATAATATTTGATATTTTCGATAAATAATACTTGTATGTTAAAACATTCTCAACAAATGTTCTAAGTCAGTAAGATAAATTCTCTCAATCAGACTCAAGCACATATTTGTCAAAGCTTGAGCCTTGATTATTTTCTAAATAATTAAAAAAAACTCTATTAAAATCACTTGTATTTTGTGAGTTAATATTAAAACCAACTTCTATATTTTTAGATTCAAGATCACTTAACACTGAAAAAATCATTTCTTTATCAAATATTTTTGCACTTTTTTTAGCCTCATTCATTAGTTCGTTTATAAAATCAGAAACTTCACTTCTGCTAGGTTTTCTATTTCATCCATTTGAATAGTAATTAGAGCTTTGATAATATGAGTAATTTTTGTAATCATTTTTGGTATTTAAATGTAAATCTATATGCATTTTGTCCCCGAAAAATTGTTTTAGGTTTAAATTAAATTAAAAAATTATAGCATATATAAATCAAATTAATAATCTAAATTCAACTATTTTTTTATCAAATTTTTTTAAAAAATATTATTAAAACTATAGGAAAACCATTGATTAAGCTTATTAACTGGTTGGATTGGGAGTGTTTATAATTTTGTGTTTTAAATTTTTATGGATTTTTCAAATAGAAATCTAATCCTGAGTTTCCCAGTTTGATGGCGAAAATTCACTTTTTAGTGAATATGAATATGCAGAAATCGCCGTAAATCGGTGTTTTTTACCCGTAAAACCTTAATTTTTATTAATTACAATTAATTACAATTTTAAAGTAATTTTATGGTATAATTATAAATTATGAAAAAGCATAATTTGATTTTGTTTAATGTTTGAGGATCTTCAAAAGATAAAATATATAAATATGTTGGCTGAACACAAGGTTATGGGAAAGCTCCAAAACGTTGATTTAGTATAGGAAATGTGCAAACTTTGGAAAAAATTAATCCAAATGCTATTCAAATTATCAAAGAAAAATTGAAATTATTTTCAAATTTAGATGACAAAGATAAAATCAAGACTACTTTACTTGATTCTCTTAAAAATTCTGCCATAATCGAAGGTTCGGTTTTTATTGGTGGGGAATTAATTGAAAAACTTATAGAAAAGCACAATATTTTTGAATCACTTCCTAAAAGTAGGCATAAAAATATGAAACAAATTTTTAACTACTTAATTTCAAAGCGAATTACTGATCCTGGTAGCATTATTAATGCTTTTGATAAAAAGGATGATTACTCAAATCAAATAAATACTTCCAAAAATAGCTTTTATAGACTCTTAGATCTTGTCTATGAATCACAAAATCAACTTTTAGATAGTCTTAACAAAATGGTTATAAGCGAGCTTGGAAAAAGGGACAATGAATTTTATTTTGATTCATCAACAGTCTATTTTGAGACATTTGAAAGAAATGGATTAAGAATTCCTGGCTATTCTAAAGATGCTAAATTCAAAGAAGATCAAATTGTCATTGCTTTAGCATGCGATAAAAATGGCATTCCTTTTCATATTAAAGTTTTTAAAGGAAATACAGCCGATTCTAGTACCCTAATCCCTTTTGTATTAGATATTGAATCTAAATATAATATCAAAAATATGACAATAATTGCTGACCGTGGCATGTCCACTGCTGCAAATATTCGATTTCTTGAATCAAAAGAATATAATTTCATTATTTCTTATCGTGCAAAGATAGGCAGTCAAAAATTTAAAAATTATTTATTAGATCCTAGCGATTATGTTGATCTAAATGCAGATTTTAAGTATAAAAAAGAAGAATTTTATTCATCTTATAAAAATAAAAGATACACTGAAAATATTAGAAGAAGAATTATTACTTACAGTAGAAAAAGAGCAATAAAAGACAGCAAGGCTCGCGAAGAGCAAATCCAAAGTTTTATTAAAAAACAAAATAAAGATGGTTTTATTGAAGTAAACAAATTGTTTGGTAAAAAACCTAAATATTTTAGGGAAATTTCAAATATGAAATTTGAATTAGATCAAAGTAAAATTGACAAGGACAAACAATTTGATGGTTACTATGTCTATGAAACAAATATACTAAATTTAAATGTCTTAGACATAGTTGAAAAATACCAAAAACAGTGAAATATTGAAGCTAATTTTAGAAGTCTAAAAGGTTTATTGAATATTCGTCCTGTATTTTTAAGAATAGATGATCATATCCTAGCTCATACATTTTTGTGCTTTATCTCATTAGTTATTTTAAAAACTATAATTTTTAAAATCAACAAGCATATTAGTGATAACAAGTTATTTGCAAACAGTCAATTAACTGAAGTTGGTTTAGTAACGATGTTGCAAAAATTAAGGCAAAGGGTTGAATTTAACACTTTAGATCAGCAAATGATATTTAAAAATCGCGATGGTGTTCCTAGTGATCCCAATATTTGAAATAGGTATGATTTCTACTTTGATATCTTAATAAATCAGTAAAAAAATAGGTAATTAACTTTTGGCAAAAAACTTAAAAAAGCGCGGGAAACCGGACACTTTTTTAAAATTATCTCATCAAACTGGGAAACTCGGGTTTAAATTTTTATGGATTTTTCAAATAGAAATCTAATTTAATTTTACATTACTTAACCGATTAGGGAAAATAGAAAAACAAAAGGCGAAATTCAAAGTGGAAATTACCGTTTAAAAATAACTAAGTTAGTATAGTAACTTAGTTATAATTTCAGGTTTTTATCCTTTTTTAGAAATTAAGCTAAAAATAAATTTTTACACAAATTTGGATAAATTTAGCAATTTTCAAATTACTTTCAAATTTGAAAATGGCTTTAATTAATATTTGAAAAATAAAAAATATTTAGGTTTTTTTGTTTGAAAACTACAAAAAAAACTCTGTTTTATCACTAGTTTCAAGAATACACATTATTAATAATTTTATTATCTATAATAAAAACGATTGAACAAACTATAAATTAATATACTAAATTACCTATGAATGAATCATAGATTTTTTGATCTTTAAGAAAGATTATTTATTATTTAATTTATAATGTCGGTTAAAAGCATTGGGGCAATTTTTTTTCTTTTTTCTTCAAATTCTTTATCGCTAATATCGTTAATATCGCTATTTGTTTTTTTATTAAAATCAATTTTATCTCGAATTTGCTCTAAATTAGAAGATCCAGCAAAATAAAGGTCTCCGTATTTAGGAACAACTCAACAAACAGCTAAGGTTAAATTTTTTTGATTTATTTGATTTTCTTTGAAATATTGATTATATCCCCTTATTAATAATTGAGTTTTTTCAGGATCAAAATCTTTATAATGTTTGATCTCAAAATAAAAATAATTTCCATCTTTGCTAACCAAAAAATCAGGATTTGATTTTGCAATTTCATTTCCGTTAATGTATTGAAAACCTAATTTAGTATAGACTGGGTTTTTAGCTCAAAAATGAATATTTTGCTTTGCTTTACTAATTTTTATTAATTCTTTTGCAAAAAACAGTTCTGCTTCTGAATCTAATGGAAGATTATCTTCTGGTGTTTTGTCATCAATTTTTTTATAAGCAAAAGAAGAATCATTAGTTTTCACCAATTTATCATTTTCAGCACTATTAAATTCAATTTCTTTAGGTAAACATTCTTCAAAAAGTTTATACTGAGCGTTTTTGACTTGGTCTTTAATTGTTTTTTTATAAATTTTAGCAAGTTCTGGCCCGTATTTTAACAAAATAATTAAATCTAAAATTTGTTTATTTGTTTTTATATCTGATAAAAAATCTTGTTTTATTTTAGCAAAAAAGTCTTCAATTTTGGAAGTAAAATACTTTTTTAAATTGTTTTTAAGTCTAATAATTGCTAATTCTAATTCAATAATGTTGGAAATTTTTGATTTAATTAATCTTGCTGAACCATATTTTTCAGTATCAATAGAAATAAATTTATTGGCCTTATAGTCGTCTTCATATTTTCTCAAATCGTTTTTAAAAATTTCTTTAACCTGATTCTGCCTCTTATCGTTAAATTTATGTTCAAATTCGTTTTCATATTGTTTATAATTAATTATTTTACTTCTAGTTTCGTCAGGCATTCCGGGAATTTGGATTTGGCCTCATATAAATTTGTCATATTTATATTTTTCCTTCAAATAAAGTTTAAGCACATTTTTTCTCTCAGGGTCAACATTACTATAAATAAAATATTTACGAGCAATGGAATTATCTTTTAAAGTATACATAGGGCAAGGATTTCTTTTTATTCTACCAATTGTTTGAATACTTAAATTAGAAGATGAAATATTTCTAAGTTGGACTAACATGCATGCTCTTGGAATATTTCATCCTGTTGCAGGGCCAATTTTAAAAATTATTACATCAACTGAAGACATATTTCTAGAAATATCACGTAATGTGAAATTAGATTTTTGGCGCAAATTACTTTCTTTTTTATTTTGGTCAAAATATTTGACCCAACTAAGATCATGCTTTTCGAGTATTTTAATTATTTTTTCAATATTTTCATCAAATTTTTGCGCTTTTTGAGCATCTTTTTCACTACTATTATCAATTTGAATTAGCATTGCAGGGTTAATACCGACTAAACCAGGCTCTTTAATATTATCATTATATTGTTTTTTAATTTCGTTAAATTTTTTACAAGCTATTTCCAAAATTTCTTCATCATCATAATCTTCACCTTTTTCTAAGTCAAAATTATGATGTTTTTGAGTTTTTAAAAGTTGAATATCATCTTGACTTAAATCTTTTTCAGATAAATGAACTAATGGCAAATCAGTTTTTGGAGTTGCTGTCATTTTTAATATAAATGATGCATTTTCTTGCATTTTTTCTTCAAAAGTTTTGTCTTTTAAATTAATTTTAATATCAGAACCAATATGAGCTTCATCTCTTATATAAATAAGAATTTGCCCTTTTCGTTTAATTTCAGACAAAAATGCTTCAATTGATCCTTGTTCACGTAAAATAGAATTTGATTTAAAAGATGCGCCACCCATAATAAAAACTGAATCAGGTTTGGCAAAAAATTCATAGTTTTTATCAACTTTTGCCGTTCTTTTCAAGTTTGAAGGACTTTCAATTCTCTCTATATTCAAATTTGTATTTTTTATAAAAATTTTATATTCATTAAAACTTTCTTCCATTTGCTTGGGTAATTCAGCACTTGATAATGTTACAATTACAAAAACTAATTCTTTACCAACTTTCGCTTTATTTCATTCAATTAATTTATCAATATAGTTTAGAATCATGAAAGTTTTTCCCGATCCTGTCGGCGCTTTAAAATAAATTGCATTTTTTAGTTTTGCTGGATTTGTTTGGTTTTTATCATTTTCTAATTTTGGCTCAATTTCTTCACTACTAGTCAGATATAAAGTTGTTTTTTCAACTAATTGTTCAACCGCTTTAGATTGAGATTGCGTTAATTCCATAATTTTATAAATCCTTTTCTTGTGGTTTTAGTGCTAAAAGATGATTTAAAAGTTCAACATACCTGGTATTTTTAGTATCTATATGATTTAAGTCAACTTTAATATCAAAATCTTTAAAAAGTTTTAAAAGTAAATTAACCAAATCATTAAGTTCACTTTCTGAGTTAAAAATTTGAGTATTATAATAAACTATATCAAAAACCTTTAAATTTTCCAAGTAAGGTTTGTTATTTTTACTTCAATTAAATTCTTCATTTTTGGTTCCTTTTCCATTTGAAATTCTAAAAAGTCTTTCATAAGTTACATTTTCGGCAATTTTATTTTGATTGTTTGTGACTAAAGTAAAAATTCTGTTTCCGCCATCCTGACGGTTCAACTCTCAAACTGCATGGCCGGTTGTTCCACTACCGGCAAAAAAATCAAGAATTTTTGCATTTTTATTGGGATGAATATTAATTAAATACTTAATTAATTCAATTGGTTTGGGGAAATCAAAGATATTTTTACTATTAAAAATTTCTTTGAGTTCTAGGCCACCGTTTAATGAATAAAAATCACTAATAATATTTTTAAACGGTACACCAGCGACAATTTCTTCAATTTTTTTAGTTTTTGGATTAAATTTAACATATTGATACTGTTTACGTTTAGCAACCCAATCGCCACGAGAATTTTTAACAATTTCAATAAATCCTTGTTTTTCCCCTTCGACAAAAGTATCTTTCCCTCAAGTATAACAAGCTGATTCGGGATTATTCTTATTTAAATACAAAGTAAAACTAGTACCATCAGGGGCAATAATAGGATAATCCAAAGACTTTATATATTGAAATGCGCCTGTAGATGATGTACGATGAAGGTCAGTCAATTTATAATAACCTCTTTGGTCAAAATATTTATCTTTAAGTGTATATCCTAATTTTTTAAGAGTTTTTTCATCATATTTTTGGTAATTGAACTTACATTTGTTTAAATTTTTAGCATAAGTAATAATATATTCTGTGTTTTGTGTTATTTTATAATCAAAACTAGTATTTCCACCTGGACTATTTTTTTTAACTCACACAATATTAGCAACAAAATTTTCTTCCCCGAAAATTTCATCCATTAAAACTTTTAGATAAGCTTGCTGATTATCATCAATTGAGATAAAAATTATTCCATCTTCTTTTAAAAGTTTTTTGGCTAAATTTAGTCTTTCATTTAATAAATTTAGCCAGCCATTTCGCGAGTATTTATCTCGATAAATAAATTTTGAAGGTAAAATATTTTCTTTATCATTTGCAACCTGATTACCTTCATTAAAACTAGCCTGAGTATTATAAGGTGGATCAATATAAATTATATCATAACCAGCCGCTCTCTCTCTCTCTCTCTCTCTCGAGAACTAAAAGATTTTTAAGAGCATCATAATTTTCGCCAATTATTAAAGTATTTTCTTCAGATTGACTTTTGTCTAAAACAAAAGATAAATTTTCATTTTTTTGTAAAATTGCAACTAAATCTGAATCAGATTCAGGAGCTGCATCAAAACGAAAACCAGTTTTGATTCGTTGAGAAATAAACTGAAAAACGTATTCAAGTTTATTTGGTTCAAATTTTTCTAAAATTTGAATTGCTAAATTTTTTTGGTCTGAATTTAGCTCTTTTGAGGAAATTTCCTCGATTTGTTGTTTGTATTTTTCTAAAAGATTATTTTGATTCATATTTTAGACCTTTTAATTTTATTTTTTAATATTTTACCATTTTCCGGCTATTAAGGGAATCTAAACAGAATAAAACTAAAAAAATAAAATACCAAATATTTTAAAAAAAATATTTGTTAGTAAATTATATATTTTTAAAAAAATGATCGTTAAAAATGATCGAATTTTAGTAATTTTGTAACAGGTTTTTTATAATTAAACCATGAAATCAATAAGTAAATAAACGAAATTATAAAAAACATTGCTATTCATATTATGAAAATTAAAATTACTATCTGTGAAATCGAAGGATATATGGCATCTTCACCGAGTATTCAGATGTAAATTTTTGGAATTAACGGGAGAGACACTGATAAGTTAATGACTAAAATTAGAAATGAAATTATAATTATATTTAATCAATGATAAAGAAAAATCTGCCATGTCTTAGCCCGAAGCGCCTTAAGAATTCCTATTAATTTTACTTTTGAATCAGTTAGATTTTTTGTATAAAAAATCGTTTGTATTAACAAAACTACTATAAAAACAATTAAAATTGCTCCAACAATTAAATTTATAAAATTTTGTAAATCATAAGTTAATTTTGTTATACCTTTTAATGAGGAGTCAATTTGATAGTCTTTATTATTCTTAATAAAATTATCAATATTATTTTCCAAATTATTATTTTCAAAATACAACCTTAAAATAATTGGTTCTATTTTTTTAATTTGACTGGCTTGTGAATTGTCTGGTTTCCTGTTTTTACTTTTCTGTAATTCGATATTTTCACCGAATTTATGATGTAAAAAAGTTAGGTTTAATTTTTTTGCATTAACTAAATTATTTATTCCAACAACTTTTAATGTTTTTTTATCTTTGGGGCCAGTTAAAACAGCAATTTCTTGTTCTTTTGGTTCTTTGATATCAAATTGTGTAGCTAATTCTTTTGAAATTATAACTTCATCTAATTTTTCAATGTTTCTTCCAATTAAATTTTTTTGATCAAAATTGAACCTATTTTTAAAAAATTCACTTTCATCAATATAATCAATAGGTGCTCCTAACCTTCTTTTGTCATTATATTCAAAACTTAATGATGGCAAAGTAAAGAAAGGAGTAATTTTTTTTATGGTTTTATTTTTTTCTCTGAGATTATTAATTTCATTATCTGTGAAGGTTGTCAAATTTCTTTCTGATTTTTTGCTAACTAAAACAGAATCAAGTTGATATTCATTAACTTTAAGAGAATTAGAAGCGGAAATATTTAAATTTAAAACAGCAAATAATAATGTCCCAAAAATACTTGTTAGAAAAAGTATTACAAATAAAATGGTTGAAACTCATTTTGATTTATAATCTGCCAGAGTAAGGAATAAACCTGTTTTTAATTCTTGCCTAATTTTTGCAATTTTTGAATAGGAAGAACTCTTAAAAGAAACTAATTGACTATTTTTTTCATTGTTGTTTGCTAAATTTTCCTCAGTTTTGTCAATATTTTCTTCGGAAATTTTTCCTTTTTCAATACGAATGATTTTGTCGGCATATTTTTTTGCAAATTCTAAATTGTGACTGACTACTAATATTGTTTTATTTTTTGCAATATTTTTTAGATTTTCAAATACAGAAATACCGTTTTCAAAATCCAAATTTCCAGTTGGTTCATCGAGTAAAATAAAATCACTATCTCTTGAAAGCGAACGGAGAATTGCTATTCTTTGTTTTTCGCCACCTGATAAATTATTTACATTTTGCTTTAATTGCCGAGTTTCAATTGACACGTATTTAGCCTGTTGTTCCAATTCTTTTGGATCTAAAACTCTATTTATTACATTATTTGCGATTAAAATATTATTTTCTGATGAAATCTTAGGAATTAGATTAAAGTCTTGAAAAACAACATCAACTAATGGTTTTTTAATTTCAGAACCATTTTTATCGAAAAAAGTAATTTTTCCACTATCTTTTTTAGTAAAACCGGCAATTAAGTTAATAAGAGTTGTTTTACCAATTCCTGATTTACCAATTATAAATGTTATTTTTCTTGAAGGTATTTCAAGATTTAGACTATCAAAGATGATTTTGTTATCAATCTTTTTAGTTAAATTCTCAATTTTTATCATTTTGCTCCAAGTTCGCTGTATTTTTCTTATTTAACATTATAAAATTAAGACTTTTGATAAAAAAAATATTAGTTTTAATAATTTTTAAAAATTATTTTAATAATGTCACAATATCTTTTTTATAAGTTATATAAGAAATTAATGAATATATGATTGATAAAATAAAGAAACTAGCAAACCAGATAATTATAAAAATAACACTAATTTGCAGATAATCAGGAAAAACTGAATTTTGATTTGAAATTGCACCATAAATTAAGGGCACAAAAGAAATTGAAAATATAATACCAAAAACGAAAACAAAAGCAGAAAGTATTACCAAATTTAATCAATGATACAAGAAAATTTGTGATGTTTTGCCACCAAGAGACTTTAGAATACCAATTGATTTTTTCTTGAATTTAGAAAGATTTGTTGCATATAATGACACAAAAATTAACAAACTTATTCCAAAAATTATTATTGACACAAAAATAATTAATAACAAAACATATTGAGAGTTAATTGCTCGATTTAGAATTTGATCCGGACCGCCATTTGTCGAGTAATAACGACTAACGCCCGGTTTGCTATATTTATTTAAAAATTCATTAATATTATTATATAAATTATCATGATCAAAATAAACCACAGCAGCTATTGGAAGTAATTCACTAGAATATTTTTCAATATTATTGTTAAAAATAGCAATATTTTCGTCATCTTTTTCAGGATCAAAAACTCCAACAACTTTAAAAATTAAAGTATTTTTATTGTTAGAAATTTTTAAAAGTTTTCCTGTTTTGTCAGTTATATTCGAGCTAACTGCTATTTCATTAAAATTTTTAGGCAATGTACCTTTTTTCAAGTTTATTGAATTGGCTTGATTTGAATTCTCATAGAAAGACTTATGTATTTTATTGGGTTTTGCAAGTGTCTCGTCAGTTTCTACGGTTAATGGTCTACTAGAAACATACCCTAAAAAGTCTAATGAAAAATAATCATCAGGTAAAAACTCAAATTCATCAAACTTACTTTCTTTTTCGTTTGGATTTGATTTTTGATATACTGATTTTAGTTTATCTATGTGAACAAGCGAAAAATTGTTGCCATTATCAAGAGACTTATCCAAAATTCCCACAATTGTTGCTGATTCAGAAAAGGGATCTAAATCTTCAAAGTTTTTCCCTAAAGTTAATCGATTAAGGTGAACAATTTTAATTGTTTTTCCAATTGGATTATCAATTTCTAATTCTTCAATTAATTTTTGTGAGAGAATAACTTCATTTGGATTGGTAATAAACCTGTTATTAAAATTTTTATTTTTACTAAATGAACTAAATCTGTTTTTAAAAAAATCGGATTCATCAGTTGATCTAATAGAACGATTCTCAAGAGAAACGTTATCATTATAAATGAATGTATAATCTTGAAGTCTACTATATAATAAACTAGTGTGTTTTATTTTGGGATTATCCTTTTTAAGTTGGTCGATTTCTTCAGGGACTAAAGAAATAATATCCTTTTCTCCAATTCTAATGGCGTCAAAATTTGATTGGGCAAGCGTGTCAGTGACTATATTTTTTGCTGAAAAATGTAAGTTCATGAAAACAACTATGCTAAAAATTAAGGCAAAAAATGTTACTAAAACTAAAATAAAACTCGTGATTTTTGATTTAAAATCGGCGAGCACAAGCAATAAAGCTACTTTAAATTTTTGTAAGAAACCAGGTTTTTTATAGACCTGGTTTGATATTAGGTTTAAGTGTTTATTTTTTGATTCAACATTAATTTGTTTATTGTTTTCTATAACATTAACGGATAAATTTTCTAAATTAATAATTTGATCAGCATATTGGTTTGCTAATTCTAAATCATGACTAACAATTAAAATTGTTTTACTTTCAGAAGCTTTAACTAATAAATCGAGTAAAGCAATGGAATTTTCATGGTCCAAATTACCAGTTGGCTCGTCAAGCAAAATAAAATCACTTTTTCTTGATAAACTTCTTAAAAATGCAGCTCGCTGTTTTTCGCCGCCCGATAAGTTTTTCGCTATCTGATCTAATTTGTTGGTTTCAATACCAATAGAATTAGCGGCTTGTTGTATTTCTAAATCATCTGATTCACGATTCAAAATGTGATTTGCTATTAAAATATTATTTTTTATACTTAATGAGTCAATTAAATTAAAGTCTTGAAAAACAACATCAACTAATGGTTTTTCCAATTCAGAACCATTTTTGTCAAAAAAAGAAATTTTTCCACTGTCTTTTTTTGTAAATCCGGCAATCAAATTAATTAGTGTGGATTTACCAATTCCAGATCTTCCAATTACAAATGTAATTTTATTTAAAGGAATTTCCAGATTTAAATTATCAAAAATAAATTTATTACCAATTTTTTTAGTTAATTTTTCTATTTTTATCATTATTAAAATTTGCTTTTGTCCATATAATATGGGTATATGGTGGGTCTATAATTTGAATTTTTGTCGGGAATTAGCGGGTTATTTGTTGCGATTGAAGTATATTCATAGTCATCTATCACTAATCCGGTTGCATATTGACCAAAATCTGATATTTTGTAATTCCATCCAACCCCTTGATAATTCATTACTAGTCTATTAGCATTTCTTTTTTCAAAAGTTTCTATTAATTCATAGGAATTAAATTCAAATTTTGCTGATGCACCAATTTCAGCAGTTACTTCCCTTTTTTCAGTAGCATAAGCTACCTTACCATTTATTACAAAAGACGGGGTAGCTAGTCCAGAAATTCAAGCATGCGTCTTTAAATTAATTTGATCTGGATTATAATTATAATAATTGGAAAAATTTCTGTTTTTGGTGTACTGAATTTCCGTTCTTCCTATTCACGCAGCTTTATCTTGCCAAAATAATCCGCCCCAATATACAACTTGTTTAACACCTCTAATAAGAATTTCTAATTCTCCTTGATCGGTTATTAAGATTTTGTGATTATCTTCAAAATCAAGATCTTCTGGATTAAAGTAATCAGTGTTTTTAGATAGTCCCTTGTGATTTGATCAGCGAAGTTCTTGTAAAATACCCCATGCTTTTCCTGCTCTTCATGCTTTGTCTGGTTTATAATGATAATATGAAAATAATTGAGGTTGTGAGTTTTCGTTTGTTAAATTTATGTTGTTATGGACGCTACTATAGGAAAAAAATGTTACAGGAATAAGGCCAATAAGTGTGAAGCCTAAAATTTTTTTTAACTTGGAAATAATCATAATTGTACTTTTCTGAAAAATAATAATGATAATTGTCAATAATGTTTTTTTACCATTATACCATTTTTGCAAAATATTTCTGTATTCCAAATTAATTTTTTAATTAAAATCTATAATTTGCTAAGCAAGTAAATAATTATTTAATTAGAGCATGCTGATTTTTAATTTTATCTACAATAATTTTTTATAATTTTGTAAAAAAGTCGGGAATATTAAATATTTTGTTTTTAAATGTGATTTTCCATTCTTTCAATTTGACACTGTATTTTTGATTTTTTTGAAATTAATGTACTAATTTATCGAATTTTTTAACTGATTTATCTATATTTATAATTTATAGATTTTTTGCCATTAGTTGCTTTTTTGTGGTAACATCATTTTAGATATTAACAAAAAATTTAAGAGGATTGCTATGAAAAAAATTGCTAATTTCTTGATAATTGAACAAAAAAATGAAATTTTTACTATTTATTTAACGGCCGAATTACAAGATGATCTTGGAACAATCGGATTTTTAAAATTTACCAATAAAAAACGACTAGAAAAAGATGATGTTGTCGCTAAAATTGAAGCGTCAAAAACTGTTTTTTCAATAAAAACACCCTTAAAATGTAGAATTATTGAACTAAATCAATTAGCTGAAAAGGATCCAAAAATTTTGAATTCACATGATTCAGACAAAAATTGACTTTTTAAAGCAAAAGATATAGACCAAAGTGAATTTGATGAACTTGAGGACTTTTAGTATTCTAGATCAAGCGATAAAAATCAAGAAAATCCTTGATTCAGCTGATGCAATTGTTGTTGGAGTTGGTTCAGGACTAACAAGTGCAGATGGAAATAATTATTATGGATCAAAATTTAGTGATAATTTTAAAGATTTTATCGAAAAATATCATTTTTTAGATATGCTTCAAGCTTCGCTTTATGATTTTGGATCATGAGAAACATACTGAGCTTTTCATAGTAGATTTGCGAAAGTTAATTTTTTAGATCTTAAAGAATCAGAAAGTTTTTTGAATTTAAGAAAAATTTTAGAAAATAAAAATTTTTTTATAATAACCACAAATTCTGATAGTTTTTTCGAAAAATCAGGATTTGACAATGAAAAAATTTTTTACATCCAGGGCAAATATAATTTAATGCAGTGCTCAAAAATGTGTAAAAATTTTTTATACCAAGATGATGAATTAATTCTAAAAATGGTAGAAAATCAAAAAAATATGAAGGTTGATTATAATTTATTGCCAAAATGCCCAAAATGTAATGCCTTTTTAGAAATAAACAAAAGAATTTCGTTTAAAGGAATGGTTGAAGATCAAAACTTCAATAACCAAAAAGCAAATTACAATAATTTTATTGAACAAAATAAAGATAAAAAATTAGTTTTTCTTGAAATAGGGGTCGGTTTTACAACCCCGCAATTAATTAAATTGCCATTTCAAGAGATGACAAAAAAATTCAAAAATGCAAAATATCTAGTTATAAATCAGAAAAAATACCGTACTAACAAGGATATTCTTGAAAAATCCTATTTTTTTCATGAGGATATTAAATTACTTCTACAAAAAATAACAGAACAGGAATAAAAATGTACTTAATCGAACCAAAACGCAATGGAAAATGAGTTTTTGACGGAGCAATTTTGCTTGCAATTCAATATTGAGCAATCAAAAACTTAAAACTAGATGAAACAATTGTTTTTCCTTATATTTGTGATCCACATGTACAAATTGGTTATTTCCAAAATCCAAGTGTTGAAGTTAACCTTGAACTTTTAAAGCAAAAAAATATTGAAGTTGTTAGACGCGACACTGGTGGTGGTGCAATTTATTTAGATAGAAATGGAGTAAATTTTTGTTTTTCATTTCCATATGAAAAAAATAAAAATTTACTCGGAAATTATGCACAATTTTACGATCCTGTTATTAAAGTTTTGCAAAACATAGGGATAAAAAATGTGCAATTTAGTGGAAAAAATGACCTTCAAATTGAAGGAAAAAAAGTTTCTGGTGCGGCAATGTCGCTTGTAAATGATAGAATTTATGCAGGTTTTTCACTTTTATATGATGTAGATTTTGATTTTATTGGCAAAATTCTAACTCCAAACCAGAAAAAAATTGAAGCAAAAGGGATAAAATCTGTTTCTCAACGGGTAACTAATTTAAAAAATAAGCTTTCAAAAGAATATCAAAATTTTTCAATTTTTGAAATAAAAGACCTATTTTTGACCGAATTTTTGAAAGTAAATTCAGTAGAAAAGTTTAAAAAATACGAGCTTACTGATAGCGATTGAGTCCAAATTGACAAAATGGTCGCTGAAAAATACAAAAATTGGGATTTTGTTTGAGGACTTAGCCCAAATTATTCCTTCAATAGATCAATTAGAACAAAAGTTGGAACAATAACATTTTCTTTAGAAATTAATGAAGGAAAAATTAGTAAAATTAAAATTTCAGGTGATTTTTTCCCGAAAAAGTCGCTTTTAGAGTTAGAAAATTTCTTAATGGGGACAAAATTAACTCAAGATCAACTATTAAATCGGCTAAAAGATGCAAAATTGGAAGATTATTTTAGTCAAAAAATTGATGAAGAAGAAATTTGTAACTTACTTTTAAACTAAATATGAAAAATAAACTTTTTAAACCGTATCAAATTGGTAATTTCACATTAAAAAACCGATTTGTTTTTAGCCCAATTAATCTTAATCTTTCTGAAATGGGCCAAGTTTGCCAAGCAGATTTAGATTTTTTTAGCGCTAGAGCCCATAGTGCACCAATGACAATTACAGGGGGAGTTTATATTTGTAAATCAGGTAGTTTGTTCAAATATGGTCATAGTATCGAAAATGATTGCGATATTGAAGGTCTAGCAAAACTTGCAAAGGCAATAAAATCAAAAGGAAGTATCGCAATTTTGCAATTAATTCATGCTGGTTCTCACTCTGTTTCAAAAATTGAAAAAGATGGTTTTTGCTATGGACCTAGTGCTGAAAAGCGAAATTATCCTGTAAAATACAAGGTTTATCGTCTTAGACAAAAGCAAATTAAAACCATTGTTAGACAATATGCAGATGCTTGTCTAAGGGCAATTAAGGCAGGTTTTGATGGAGTTGAAATTTCTTCGGCCCAAAAATTATTACCTCAAGAATTTTTCTCAAATTATACTAACAAGAGAAATGATAAATATGGCTGTCAAAATATTGAAAATAGATCTCGGTTTTTGCTAGAAATATTAGAAAAAGTACAAAAAACTATTTTAAAATCAAAAAATCCTAATTTTTTGCTAGGTTACCGGGCAACACCTGAGGAACGAAGAGGCGATAATTTAGGTTATACAGTCGAAAATTTCCTAGATTTCTTAGATTTAATTGAAAAAAGGGGGATAAAAATTTCTTACCTTGCAATTGCCGGTTGAGGTTTTGACGTTTTTCGTGACAAAGTTCGGTCAAAATCAAATAATTTTAACCGTTTAATTTCTGATGTAGTTTATGAAAAATTGCAAGGAAAAATCCCTGTTATTGCTAGTGGTTCAATAAATTCCTTAGAAAAATCAGTTAAAGCTATTCAATTTGCTGATTTTATCGGAATTTCTTCAGCCTTTGTGCCTGATCCTGATTTTGTTGAAAAAATTGAGAAAAATCAGCCAATAAAATTAAGTCTTGAGCCGGAAGATTTTGCAAAATTAAAAATAAGTAAAAACGCATTTAAAGAAATTGGTCATTATTTTGAATATGGCAAATCTTTACCTGAAAATGCTCGAAAAACTATTTTAAATAATTCAAAAAAAGCAGAATAATTTTTTTCTTTGAAAAATCAATAAAAAAATATACAATTATACATTTATTAATTATATATTCCCAAATTCAAAATATAAAAGCAACACACAGATATTTTTAATTTGGGAAGTAAAATTTACTTAATTTTATCTTTTAAAAGTAAATTTTACTCTTTTTTTAGTATTTTTTTTCAAATTTTTATGACTTTCTAGACTAAATTAATTTTTGAATTTTTTAGTTTTAATGGCAATAAAATCAGCAAAAATAGAAAAATTTAAATAAATAGACTAAATTAATAAACTAATTTTTTAGACTTTAAAATTATTTTATTTTTCAAAATCCTTGAAAAACCAGGGAAGATTATATTCACGCGGATTTTGAGCATTAAGTCTCATTATCATCGATGATAAACTAAATTTATTTTTTAGTTCAAGAGGTTTTTCATTTTGTCAATTTATTCCAAAATAATTATGACTTGCTGTTGAATAATTCCAACTTTGTAAAGATGTAAGCGGCGAACCTGAATTAATCGTTGATATATACTCATCATTTAGCCCTAATACTCCAGTTCCGGAATTACCAGCATTAAAATATGTTGGAGTATAACCTTTTTGATTTAAAATATAAACAGTTTGTTGATCTGAATTAGCCCTATTTATTATATAACCACTTTGTTTTGCATAAGGAAATCCATTCATTCCAAAATGTTTAACATTTTGACCAAAAAATGTTAAATCCGATTGACCATTTGAATTTAATTTTAAGTTAGGTAATTTATATCAATTTAATAATCAGGCTGCTTTTTTGAACTCACCACTTTCATAAGCTGCTTGAATTAAAGGTTTAATATCAACTATTAAAACAGATATGTCAACAAATTTTGGATTTTTTTGATTTACATCCGGCTGCTTAGTACCGGTTCAAACTAATCAAGTAGGAACTTTTTTGACACTATTTTGTCCACCTCAATAGCTATAACCGCCTTGAATTGAATTAGAATAATATTTACTTCCAATAGCCATGTAACGAGTATTTAATAAAAATTTAGTTAAATCTTTACCAAAAAGAGAATTTAAATCAAAATTTCCACCACCTTCGACATGATTATTTGTGATTATGTAAAATTTACCATCATTTGGATCATCATTTACTTTTGCAAGCATAGTTGCGCTTCCAAAAGAAAAGCCAAAGGTTCTAGCTAATAAATTTTTTGCCAGTGGGAATTTGTTAGTATCCCAAGATGTATGTAAAAAGTCTAAATCTTGTAAATATCCTTCATGTAATTTATAAGGAACATTTTGGTTTGGATTATATTTTTCTAAATTGTAAACATCTGAACTGGTAAAAAATGAAATTGGCTGCTCTTCATTAGTGTAGTCAATATTTTTATAATCAAATTGATTTGTTTTAGAACCAAAATCTTCATTTTCAAGCGAGTTTGTGTATTCAATATGAACTCTTGCTCCGGCATTATGTAAAATAAAGGCTTTTTTTGGATCAAAAGTGTCAAATTTTGGGCTATTATAAAAGGCAAGACCTTTTTCAACATGATTGAAAACATTATCGACTATTAAACCAAGATTTGGATTATTTAGTCATAGTTTAAATTCAATCCCTTGATTTTTGTTATATTGAGCACTTAAAGTAAAGCTAAAGTCCTCAAATTTTTTCCTTGCATCTTCAAAAAATACATTTTTGGTTTTTTCAGTAATTGCTATTGTTTGGCCTTTTACTAATTTTTCAAAGTCAAAAATAAAGTCATAACCGCCTTTAATTGGTTTGTTTTTGATTAAGTCAACTCCGCCACTAATTCGGGTAAGTCTTTGGGTGTTTTGAACTAAAGCATTTGCAAATAATTGTAGTTTTATTTTCCGGTTTTTAGGATTATTCTTTAAAAATGTTTGAGAAAAATATTTTTCTTTTAATATTCATTTAGCTGTTTTTGTAGAATTATTGTAATTTCAGAATAAATCTTTATAATAAGGTTCAATTTCACGACTTCTAGTTACTTCTTTTTCAGAGTCAAATAAAGTAACTAATGGCTTTTGTGTGTCCAAATCTATATTGGCTTGATTATTTTGGTTATTTATATTTGTTAGAAAATATCAAGTCGATCCTTCAACAATATGTGGTCCATTAACATATTTTAGACGGAAATATAATTTATTATTATGTTTTTTTGTCTCAAGAAATTGCAAATTTTGCCTTGAGATTTTAAAATTATTATACTTAAGAGCTTGTTCTTTGATTTCAAAGAAATTTTGAAAATCGCTGTTATTTAACACCTTTGTTATAAGTGATCTATTATTTTTGGGAACAAAATCAGAATATTTGATTCTATTTAGAATTATTTCAGGATAAAGTTTATTTTTATAATCGTTTTCTAAGTTTTGTAATTTTATGACTTTATTAGAACTATAGCGGATCTTTGTGTTATTTTTGTTAATAAAACCAAGTTTAAAAGTCATTTCCCCTGGTTTGTCAGTGGTTTTAACATCATAATAATAGACAAAATAATTCTTTAAAATTTTTGAAGTATCAAGTCTAACTTCAGGATCGGTATTAAAAAATATTTGCTTTTCGACAATTATTGGTAAATTTTCACTATTTTGTTCAGTTTTTTTGTTTTCATCTTCAAGTTTGACTTCTTCATTTTTAAACTTATCTAAATCTTTATTTTTAACACTGTCATTGTTAGTTCTAATTTGAAGTAGATAATTTAACTTTGATTCCGCTTTTTGTTCAACAATATCAGCAGGGTCAATTAGTCTATATTTTATGTGTTTTTGCGCTTTTTTATAAAATTCAGCGCTTACTCTACGATAATCAAAGTGGCGACTATTAATATTATCAATTATTGATTTGTGATCATTGGGAATCTGATTAGATTTTAAGGTTTGGCTCCTTATTGGTATTTGACCTGTTTCTTCTGGAATTGGTAAAAAATCCTCACTGGTGAAATTAGAACCATTTTTAGGTTTAATATCACTATAAGTAGGTGGCAATCAATTTGAAAAACTAATGGCTTTTTCAGTTTTGATAGTTCTAATAGGTTTAGTTCCTTTAAAAAATAGCGGAAATTCTAAGCCGTTAAATTTATATCAAAAGAAAATTTTTGCCTCACCTTTTAAAATGTCTGTAGAAATAACTTCTTTTGCAAAAATTTCAAATTTTCCAATTTTACCAAATGTATAAAGCTTGTTAAGTGAGTCTATTATTTCTAAATTCGTTTTTCCGGCTAGCGAAATTTGACCGTGGGTGTAATCAATATCGTTAATTATTGTGTTTTTAAATAATTTTTTACCACTAGAATCGCTTAAAATTTCTTCAATTAACGATAAATCAGCTTTATCACGCGGTGATAAAGTTGGTTTTAAGTAATTTTTAGGCGCAAATTCTAGAATTTCTTCTCTAGTGTGTTTGTCATTTTTTATTAATAATTTTAGGGAAATACTTTGGGTAATACTTGAGGTTAAAACTCTTCTTTTTTCTTTGCCAACATCAAATGTTGAAAACGAAATTGTGGCATTTTCAGGAATTTCGTAAGTAAAAAAATGTTGATCTTTTAAAATTTTATCAAAAATTTTATCAAGCTCAGCCTTACTTAATTCATCTTGTTGTGTTGGCTTTTCTAAACCAATTTCTGAAACTTTTACAACTTTTGGGTGTTTTTCAAAAGTTTTAAATTTTTTATTTTTAGGAATCTCCCCGGCTTGTTGCAATGTTTCTAAAGTTGGTTTTAATAAATATTTATAAAATCAATAACTTCCAAGTCCGCCAGCCCCATAAGGCTCTTCGATTCCCCAAAAATAAGATGATGAATCATCTGACCTTGTATAATCATAATCAATATATTCAGAATCGCTAAGGTAAGTTTGATTATAAAAACTGGTGTTTTTAAAGTTTTGAGTATATCCAATTTTTACTGGCAAGTTATCTTTTTGTTTAAAATTAACTTGATTCTTGGATTTAGCACTGACTGTTTTAATAACTTGGTTATTAAATTTAATATCTAAATTTAAAGATATTTTATTATCACTGGTAAAGGTTAATTCAGGTTGCTCTGGTAATACAACATGGAAAAATTTTTCGATTGTTTGTTTTGTTTGGGAAAAATTTTCTAAAATAAATTTTTTTACTTCTTGCTTGAGAAACCCTTCTTTTTCAAAATCAAGGAAAGAAGTATACTTAATATCAAAATAGTCATCAAGAAGATCTATTTTTAATGAAGAGATTATCGCATTTATGTCAACATTATCATTAGGAATTAAAAGTTGGGTGGATAAAATTGTTGAATGTAAAGGGTTTTTTATTGAAGTCGCCTGATATTTAAGGACTAAAATATTTCTGTTGTTAGTATCTAGTGATAAGTCTAATAATTTGAAATTTATTTCATTATTTTGTGGTTTTTTTAATCAAAGATTTGCATTTTGAAGGTTAAAAGAAGCAGAAGTAAGATATTTTTTTATACTATGATTGTCTAGTCCTTGGTCATCAAGACTAATTTTTAGGGCATTTTGGGCTTGTTGTTTAAAATCTGATGAATTTTCTACAATTTTTGCTGGTGTTTTTTCTTGCAAAATTTGGTAATTTTGCGTTTTTGAATCTAAAATTGTTTGAGAAAATGAAGTGACTAAATTAGCAAATTGATCAACAAATGTGGCCAAATTTTCATTATCAAGTCCATTGAGTCGGTGATCTTGGTCTAATTTTTGTTTAATTTTGTTATTTTTTTCTTCAAGTTCTTGCTTGTTTGTTATAGATGTACTTGAGTTGTTTAACAAAGATTGAAAATTTTTCAATTCAACACTATACAAATCAAGAGAATCTGCTAATTTTAAAATATTGGAGCTTATATGCTTAATATCAGAAACTAATTTTTTTGAATCTGCCAGTGTTTTAATATTAGAAATAAAATTTGGGCTAAATTTGTTCGATAATAATTGATTTTCCAAGCTTTTTTTAGCTTCTTTTAATTGAGCATCACCATTAAGACGTGCTAATTCTGACTGTACATTTTCATTGACTGTTAAAACATTAGATAAAAAATATTTTGTATTAGTGGAAATTTCATCATTTAATGCAAGTTTATTTTCTTGATCTAATAAATTTAAGGAATTCATTAGATCATCTAATTCTGTTTTATTTTCAGAATTTAAATAATTAGGCTCATTTTCTAGCCTTGTTTTTTCTGTTTTCAATGAAGATAGAAGCGGTGCAACATGTTCTAATTCTGAAATAAATGTTTTAATTTGACTAATTTGTGATTCAGCAATTGAGTTATTTATTTTTTCTTTAAAATTACTTTGAACTGTTTGGGATAAATTAGCGGCTTTCTCAACATCTAAAATAGCAGATTTCTTTAATTCTTGTAGTTTTTGGTTTTTCTGTGCTGACTTATTAACAATTTTTTCTAAATTATTTTGGATATTTTTAAAGTTTCTAATTGAATCAGTGACATTGTTAATTAAGCTACTAGAATTTATATTTGAATTAAAATTTGTGATTAAATTATTGAAAATTTCATTGCTCTCAGTTGAATATTCATTTTTTATTGATTTAATTTGCGCAATAATATTTTCCAATATGAGTAAATTTGAGGTGAAATTTTGAATTTCTTCTTTATTATCATTTTTATATAAAGTGGTAATTTTGTTATTAATTTGCGCACTTAAGGCTTTAAGATTAACAAGGTTTGCATGTTTTAAAACCGTCTTAAATCAGCTAAAAGTTGAAAATTCCTGACTAAGGGTGTTATTGGTTTTAGTAATTTCCGCGCTTAATTGGCTTATTTTGGTTAAAAACTCATCCAATTTAGTTTCAAAATTAGTTGAATTTAGAATTTTTTGATTAAACGATTCAATTTCACCTTTTAAATTATTGTATTTCTCCTCGTTAACACTAAAAGACTTATCAATTGCCTTAGATTTAAAATTAGACTCGAATTTTTGAAACAAAACTAATGTTGATGAGTATTGTTCTACAAATTGAGAAAGTTTGGGCAAATATTCTGAATTTGAAAAATTTTGTGAGGAAATATTTAAGGAATCTTTTATTTTATTTTTAATAGCTTCAGGAAAATTAGGATACTGAAGAAAAAAATTATCTATCTGATTTTTTGGAAGACTTTGATTTGGATCGACATAATTTTGAAATGGATTTGAGTTTGAAGTTGAACAAGAGGCAACAACAAGTGAAAAAATACCAACCCCAAGTAAAAATATTGGTTTGGCTTTTGCTTTTTTTCTGTACATTATTTTTCCTATTTTGTGAGAGTTTTAATTGTTTAATTATATAATTATACAATTATACAATTATATAACAAATAACTAAATATTTTTCAATTTTAATTAGTATAATTTTTAAACAATCCTATTAAATTCTCATAGCATTTTGCAGCTAGAATTAATCAATGTTGAACATCAAAATTTTGAAAATATAACTATTACTTATCAAAAAATAAGTTCATTTATTAATTGGTATAACAATGAAAGACTTCAAAGTTGCTTATCATATAAAAGCCCAAGTTTTTATATGAGGTAAATTATTTGTCCAATTTTTTTAAAGTGAACATACTAGAAAAAATTAACAAAAGTGGTGTAATCAAAATCATAGATAAGAAACTAATTGTCTGAATTCTTTCTGCTAATTTTTTTTAAAAATATTTGATTTTTTATTTTTTTAAATTTTTTTTCATTTAATAAATAAATGTATTTAAAAAACTAAAATTTTGTTATAATTTTATTAATTAAATGCGTGACTTATAATGAACAAAGTAAAATCTAAACTACTAGGCTTAATAATTGCATCCTTTTCAATATTCGCATTAACAACTTCAACACATAGTAATTTTGTTATGCATGACGGTAATAACGGTAATAATAAAATACAAGCTCAAACTTTTTCGAGCAATAATTATAAAAATAAACTTCAAGAATTTTCATATCAAAATCAACAATCCTGAAATAATGATGTTTCTTTATTTTCGGTAAACGCTAAAAGAGATCGCCAACACAAAAAATTAAAAACTAACAAAGGTGAGCTACATATTAAAATAGATGGCCGAAAAAAAATTGTATATCGTGGTGGTTTTTTTAGACAAGACAAAGTTGAATGGAGGGGTAAAGCTAGAATTTGGTTTAAAAGAAATTCATATTGATGAGAAAACAACACAGATAATACTGTAGATAAAATAAAACTATCTGTTAATTCTTGAATTGGCGGTTATGCTAGTCCTTCTTTTGAATTTAACGGTGAAACAAAATATAGCGGAGTTTTTACCGAGGGAGCGACCCGTATGACAAATATGTCGGTACACATTGATACTCATACTAAAGAACTTATTAATTCCCTTGAAAAAAAGGAAGGGGGTGAGCTATTTATTAATTATCATGCCGCAGGGTGAAACTATCAAATTACTGGATTTGGTCAATACGCAAGCGGTTATGCACTTGATGAAAATGAGTTTAGCTCAATAAAATCTAATGATCCGTTTTTGCCTGATGTTGTTGATGAAGATGAGGATGAATTGTGATACAGAAGAGGGAATGGTAGCATAGTATGGCCTAAAAATATAAGCAGAGTTCCTATTGAATTATTTAATTCCGAGCAAAAGGTTTATTTAGATGATAAAAATTCAAAATTTATCAAAAAAATTTAACAATAAAATTATTTTTAATTCAATAAATCTTGAGATTCCATCAAATAAAATAACTTTTATTGTTGGAAAATCAGGGATTGGGAAAACCACCTTGATTAACTTAATTGCCGGTTTTACTAAAAAAGATAGTGGAAAAATTTCTTTTTTTAAAAATGGTAATGAAATTGAAAATCCTTTGGTCGATGTTGTTTTTCAAGATTTTAATTTGATAGAATCACTTTCAATTAAAAATAATATTTTAATTGCAAATCATATTCTAAATCGTTATGTTGAAAATCACGAAATTGAAAACGAAGCTAGTGCAATTAACATAAATAGTCAAAAATTAAATCGATTAGTTAAGAATTTATCAGGTGGTGAAAAGCAAAGAGCTGCATTTTTAAGAAGTTCATCAAGAAATGCCGACTTTATTTTGCTTGACGAGCCAACTGGGAACTTAGATCAAGAAAACTCAATTGCATTACTTGATTTGTTAGTTAAAATATCGCAAAATAAGACTGTTTTAGTGGTAAGTCATAATTTAGAGCTTGCAAAAAAATATGCCGATCAAATTATTTATGTAGAAAAAGAAAATATTAAATCAATAGAAAATAAAGACAAACCCCAAAAAAATCTTCAAAAATCTACGAATAATTTTTTAGAAAATTCTGAAAATAAAGTATATAAAAAACCGTCTTTTTACCAAAAAGTGAAAGTCGCGTTGCTTTTATCTCTTGCGGATTTTAGATCGAAAATTACTACTCTTATTCTTGTTTTGGTCTCATTTTTAGCAATGATTTTTGGGGTAGTTTTATTTGTTAACTTAAATATTTCTGCTAAAAATATTAATTTTGACAACATTGTTCAATATAATTTAGACACCTTAAACGTAAGCGAAAAGGGGCTTGCCTCCTTACATATTAATGAATTAGAAAAACTTAAAAAGGAAAACCCAAAAATAGAGAATATAATACCAATATATTCTGATTTACAATCATTTAAATTTAGTTATGATGATAAAAAAGTTTCAACAGGCCCAATTTTCCCTGTTGATGAGTCAGATTTTTTTAAAAATAGATTTGCTGACATTATTAAAAGCCAAAAATTTAATAATAATTTTATATCTAATCAAGACGATGTTATTTTACCTGAGAAAATTATTAATCAACTTGAAATCTCAAACCCAATAGGAAAAAAAATAAAAATTTTTTATTCTAACCATTTTGAAGAAGTAAAAATTGTTGGAGTAATTGAAGAAAAAAATTATGATCAGCCTAAGTTCTCTTTAATTCATACAAATAAATTAAAGACAACATATGAAAAGGGATATGAAGAATCATACAAAAATTTTCATCAATTCGAAATTTTACCAGATAATTTTTATTCTCTTGACTTTAGTGATTGAAGGGCAAGTGGTAATACGACAATTGAAACTCCGACTATTAGCAAATCTTTTTATCAAAATTCAAGCCAGGCAAATTCAATAAATTTAACTAAAGGTAATTTACCTCGGTCATTTGATGAAATTGCAGTTAGCTCTAATATTACTAATAAAATTGGAAAATTAATAGAAATTAATACTACTTTTAATAGTTATTATATTTTTAAAGTTGTTGGTATTTTTGATGCTGATAAAACTACTAATAATGCTTCAGAAGAACCAAAGAATATAGTAATTTTTAATAGTGAAATTGAAAATTTTTTCAACCATGTACATCCTAGTGAATTTTTAGTCTTTTTTAATCAAGAAAATCTTTATAATAACATTCAGGATTTTTTAGATAAATATGGTAAATCTGGTGTCAAACGTTATTATTTCACCTCTGGCGGACCTGATGAAGTAAGGCAGTTTTTCTTTGCCTCCCAATTTACCTTAATTATGTCTATTTTTGCATCGATTATTGTTCTTGGTATTACTTTATTGATTTTTGTTAGTGTTTATGCTGTAAATCTTTCTAATTTTAAGAAAAAATCGATAGCAGTTTTAAAATCACTAGGCGGCAAAACGCTAGAAATTTTCATGTACCATTGATTAAATTTAATAATTATTAGTGTTTTTGTATTTTTTGTAGGTATTGTTTTATCAATTTTGATTGTCCCGGAATTTTACAAAATAATTCTAAATCAAAACTTATTTCAGCCCGATTATTTACAAATTATCGTAATTTTTCTTTTGACTTGGTTAATTAGTTTTTTTTCTATGTCATTTATTTACCTATTAATTTCTTATAAAACATATCGAAAAGATGTCGCAACTTTATTAAGGTAATCTAAAATCACATTCGTGATTTTTTATTTTTATATAAAAAAATTTACAAGTTTTTTAATTTTAGGCCTGAGGAAAAATGATTAAAATTCAAAATTTAACAAAAAAAATTGATAATAGATTTATTTTTAGTTCACTAAATCTTGAAATTCCTTCAAACAAAGTGACTTTTGTAGTTGGCCAATCAGGAATCGGTAAAACAACTCTTATTAATTTAATTGCCGGTTTTACAAAAAAAGATAGTGGAAAAATTTCTTTTTTCGATGAAAATGGTTCTGAAATTAAAAAACCATTAGTTGATGTTGTTTTTCAAGATTTTAATTTAATTGAAAAAATTACATCTAATGACAATATTTTAATAGGAAATAATGTAATAAATAAACTTTTAGACAAAAATGCATTAAGTCAAAATGCAAATTTAATGTCGATAAAAACTGAACAACTAGAGCAAAAAGTAAATAATTTATCTGGGGGCGAAAGGCAAAGAATAGCAATTTTACGTTCACTTTCACGTGATTGTGGTTTTATATTGCTTGATGAACCAACAAGAAATTTAGATATTGAAAATGCAAAAATTGTATTTGAAAATTTAACTAATATTGCCAAAAATAAAACTATTTTAGTAGTTAGTCATAACCTCGATTTAGCAAAAAAATATGCCGACAAAATTGTCTATATTGAAACAAGCAAAATTACTGAGGAAATTTTTGCCAAAAATAGTCAAAATCAACCGCTAATTGCTAAAAACAGCGATTTAAAATATCAAGAAACTGCTAAAAATTCAAAACTTTCGAAAATTAAACAGGAATTTAAAACAGGTTTTTTATTAACAATTACAGATTTTAAATCAAAATTTACTTCAAGTATTTTATTTTTAATGCTTTTTTTAACAAGTTTTTTTGGGACATTATTATTTGGGGTTTTAAATTTAAATATTAGCAGCACTAATTTGCAAAAAACGATTGAATATCAATTAGATTCGGTTGTAATAAACAAAAAACCAAATGGAAAAATAGGAGCATTTTCAACTGATGAAATCACAAAACTTAAAGAAAATAACCCAAAAATTGTAAAAATTGTTCCTTTTTTTAATTTTCCTAAGGTTACTTTCTCTTATGGCGATAAAATAGAGTTTGACTCTTCTGTTGACTATATTGATGAAAGTGATTTTTTTAAAAATAGATTTATTTTTGAGAACAAAAATTTGGTAGGCAGAAATATTCAAAACAAAGATGAAATAATAATTTCAAAATCGCTGGCAACAAAATTTAATATAAAAGAACCAAACAATCAAAAAATTACCGTTTCTACTTTACGAAGAACAGTTGTAGATCTAAAAGTAGTTGGTATAAGTAGTTTGACTACTTTAAATAGATTAAATTTTAGCTTTTTACATCATAAATTTAATGAATTAGGCAAACCTGTGCAAAAAAAGAATGGAACAAATGAAAATCTTAATAACAATAAGCCAGAAAAAATTGACCCATCAATATTAAAACTGTATTTTAATATTGATGATGATTTAGCTAATAATATTGAAAACTTTGCTAAAAACAACAAAGAATTTGAAACCCAATCGGCTCTAGGTGGTATATCCAAATCAATATTAAATACACAATCATTTACAAATATAGTTATTGGTGCTATTCTAGTTTTATTTATTATAATTTTGCTAATTCAAACAGTGTTTTATGCCAAAAATCTGAGCGATTCAAAAATGAAATTAATTGGAATTCTTAAAGCATTAAGTGCTAAAACCTGACAAATTTTCTTTTACCATTGGCTAAATATTATTATAATTTCACTCTTTATTTTGTTTATTAATTCGGTTGTTTTCATTCCGTCAATGGGAAAAATTTATACCTCAATAATGGGACAAGATATTTTGCTGCCCTCATTAACGCAAGTTGGGAATTTACTTATAATAATATGACTTATAATGTTTGTGTCTATTTCGGTAATTTACCTTATAATTTCTTGAATAAGTTATCGTAAGCCGGTTATTAAATTGCTAAAATTTGAGCAATTCTAATTTTTCAATTTTACTTGTATAATTAAGACTAAATTTTATCTAAATTTGCAAAAATTCACCTTTTGTTACTTTAGTAAATTATTATTTGATTTTTGAGCAATTGCTTATCTAAAACGGGCTTTAATTCAAATTTTTAATAAATTTTTATAAAAAAATTTGAGATTGTTTCAGCCAAATCTCTTTTTTATTTATTATAAATTCCTAAAAATTTAAAACTGCTTCAAGGTTTAAATTCTTTAGGAATTTTTGTGCTGTTTTAAAAGGTAAAAATTAGTTGCTTTTTGCTTATTTTTTAAAATTTTTCAACTTTTTGGAAATTATTCTTTATCTGCATCGCTAATTTTGATATTGTATTCAGATAATAACTCAGGATTTATTGATGAAGGTGAATTTAGTAATAGGTCTAAACCTCTTGAATTTAATGGGAAAGCAATAACATCAGGAATTGAGTTTGCTTCTAATAAAATCATAATTAGACGATTAAGACCAAAAGCAAAGCCTCCATGAGGTGGGACCCCAAAATTAAAAGCTTTTAAAAGACTGCCAAATTGAAGGTTAATTTGATCTTGAATTTTAGTTAATATCTTTACTATATTTGTAATTACTTATTTGACTATATACATGTTTGTTATCTAAATATTTTTGGTAGCGGGCTTTTGATTTGAGAGTTCATAAGTTTAGTGGTAGGCCAAAAGCTTCAATCATTGCTGGTTCTTCGTCATATAAATCCACTCAAGGATGGAGATACTTGCAAATTTGTTTAATTTTTTTTTCGCTTAGTCTTGTTAGTTGGGTTTTAGTTCAAAATAAAAAACCAAGGCGATATTTAGAGTTTAATTTAAACATACGTTCAAGTGTAGAAAAATTAAAAGATGAAAAAATTATTTTGTTAAAAAAGTCTTTTCCATATCTAATTGATAAATCATCAATAATTTTTTCAATTCCAATGTATTCAGTTTGATCAGTTTTAATTTCAACATTAATTACTTCAAACTTATCAAGATAAAGATCTAAAAAGTCTTCAAGTGTTAAAATGGTTTGTTTACGAGTCTCAAGTTGAAAATGTGAACTATGATCATCATTATATAATTCAGATAAAGTGCTATTTGCAATTATTTTATCAACACCAGCTGTTCTTTTAGTATCCTCGTCATGAATGACAACTATTCTATTATCTTTAGTTAAATGAACATCTAATTCGATTCCATCAAAATTAAATTCATATGCTAAATCAAAAGCTAGTTTGGTATTTTCAGGTGCGATTCCTGAATAACCACGATGTGCTATTAATAATTGTTTTTTAGGCATTATCTAATTCCCTTCAACGATAATTTGTTTTACCTAGTTTTTTAAGTTCAGCTCGATTGTATAAAAACACTATTAATCCACAAATTGTCCCAAATAAGGCAACACCTAATGCGATTGTTAAAATTAATTGATAACCTAAAGGCGAAGTATTTGTTTGACCTTCAATTGTATAGATTTTTCCAATATATCCTGATAATTCATAGAATCAAGCATCTGGTGAAAACGCAATAAATGAAAGAATTCCAACTGAACTTGCATAGTTATTTTTACCAATTTCAATTTCAGCAACTTGAGTAAATCTAAGAGTTACCATTACTCATGATAGAGAACCTGCAATTAAGAATAAAATTGTAGCCAATATTATAAAGAAGATAAATAGTGGGGTTCCAGGCTCTTGAATTCCAGCTAAGGTAAGAAGTAAAATAGTTAAAATAACAAAAATTCCTGTCAGTGCTGTTAAAACTAAAATGAGAATGTAGCTTCTAAATTTGTCAGCATAGTAACCAACATAAGAGCTAATTAAACCTCGAAGTCCATAAGTTCTAATTCCACCAAGAATTGTAACTAAAATTGTCGGTGCTAAAAAGACATTATTTAACACTTGAACTAAGTAATAGGCAAAAACTGATTGGAAAGTATACATTCCCATTACAAAAATTGAAAGCATTCATAGTTTTCAATTTTTAAGTGAGACATAAATTTGGCTAATATTTTTCTTGATCGATTCTAAACTAATTTTGTTAGTATAACGTTCAATTTTTTTCTCTTTGACAAAAAAGAGAACCAAAAATGAAGTAATTACTAAAAAACTACCAATTATAAAAGTATAAGCAGCAAAAGGTGTGCTATTGATTTCATTAGTATTTTGATTGTCTGGATAATAAATTGAAGTAATAATTAAACCAATAACAAAAACTAGGAAAAATCCAACTATACCATTTGCACTACCTTGAATCCCATAAGCAAGACCTTGGCTTTTTTGGTCGGTTTGCTGTGAAACTAGCTTTCAAAGTGGGGTTCAAAAGATTAAAGTTGATGTGATTCCTCAAAGACCTCAAATAATTTTATATTGAGTCAAAGCGCTTTCTTCACCTAAGTTTTGAGCATTTTTGATGGTTATACCAAATCAAAATGTAATAATTCCTGTTGATAAGACAGCAATAAATAAGAGTCGACGCGAACTAATCCTATTAGATAAAAATCCACCCGGTAGTTGAGTTGCAAGTGTAACTCAACCAATAATGGCTGTCAAAGAAGCTACTTGGTCTTCACGAATTCCTAAATATGTGTGCAAGTTAGGCACGATATTTTTTAAATAATAAGGGGCAGCAATAACAAAAACATCAGCAGCTGCTAATATTATTAAAGCAAAAATTTGTGATCAAGTAAAATCTTTAAATTTACTAAAAAATCTTGTTTTAACCAAAACTGTTCCTTTCAAAAAATTAAATTTACTATATTAATTATTATATAATAAATTTTTCAAGAAAGTTAAGTTAGTATATAAACTAATTGTCTGAATTTTTTCTACTAACTTAGCGGTTTTTTTTTTTTTTTTTTTTTTTCTTTTTTTTTATTTTATTTTAAAAATTCATATTCAAGTAAAATAGGAGCAATTTCTTCAAGATAATATTTTTTAAGTTTTTGTTTGATAGCTTCGATATTACCGTTTAATTCTGGATAGTCATAAGAGTATTTATTTGATTTTGTGCTGTCTATTAAAGTTTTTGTGTTTAGTTCTTCAATAATTTGGTATAAGCCATATTTAAAATCAGACCGGTAATTGCTAGTTGTGCTTGCATGTTCAAGAATGCTAAATCACAAATTTTCAATTTCTAATTCTTCAGGACTACGTTGATAATTTCTTAATGTATTTAGAGCTAATGTTGGCTTTTGATTTAAATTATCAAGTCATAACTCGTTTAAATAAATTTTGTCTTTATCTTTAGGATCCTCAAGACTTCGAATATGATTTAAATTTGTTAGTGAAACAAAAAATAAATTTCTAAGTAAAAATTGTTCTAGTCTTGTTTGGGTTTCTAGATCTAATAAAAAACGATTAAAGCCATCGCCGGTTTTTGCTAGAATAATTTTTTACTCAATCACTATCAATTATTTTATAAATAGCGGTGCTAAAAGCAATCAAACCAACAAGAAAATTATTTTTGTTAATTCAAAACCCATTTTCATTGTAAGCTTTAGCTCGTATCAAAGCGCTTGAGGCAAAATGAAGTGAAAAACTTGTTGTTTGAATATAACCGATAAAATTTGAATCATCTAAATTTCTTGGTATTCCTCTTAAACTTTCTCCTGATTTTTTTGTAAAAAGTCCGTTATAATCACATACAAGGCCTAAATCTGGTTCTACTTTTTGCGGATCTACTTTTTTGTATTTATAAATACTTTGACTAAGTAAGGTATGAACTTTTTTTATTTTTACTTTATTGATAAAAATAAGTTAAGTTTCTTTTGCGCTTTGTTGTTTTATAAATAAATGCTTTTATCTTGTTTGTTTGCTTAACTTTTTTAATATAAATTCCAAAGCTAGACCAAAAAACTAGAGAAAAAATCGCGCCTATTAAATGACCGAGTTCCATATTTTTCTCCTTTTTACATTTTCATTTTTGGTCCATCTTTTTTATATTTTTTTTCTAGTTTGGATAAATCTTGTTTCAGCTGTTCCTCTAATTTATAAAAATACAACAATTCACCTAAATCTTGTGATTCTTGCATTGACTTACGAAATTGCCTAAATGATTCCATATTTATATCCAAATCATTTTTTTTAAATCAATCAATCATAGATTTAAAATTAGTTTGCTCTAATCTTTCAGATAAGCTAAAATCTCTTCTATCTTCCCATTTGTTATTAACTAAACAAATATAAATTGTATCGCCGTTAATTGTTTCTGGTACTAATGGGCTTGATAACTTATTATATTCATGAATAATTTCAATTGTGTTTAATCCTTTTTGGATAAATTTGTTTTTTGTTATTCATTCAAATAAAGGGTTATACACTTTTTCTTTTCTATATTCTCTTCGAGCTTCCCGCAAAACAGTTTCAAATAAATCTAACCTTAATTGGTTTTTTTCGTTGTGTAATTTATTTTTTAGTTCTTCGAGTTCTTTAATTTCTTCGATATTATCAACTTCAGCTATTGCTTGGGCATAATCGTTTTTTAAATGCCAATCACTAGCATATTGAACTTCGGACTTAGTTGTTTTTGTTTTTGAATCATAAGAAACTTTGGAAATTACAATAAAAGGCGGTTTAGATTTCAAACATTCATTAATTTTATTAAACATTTTTTTTACTTGATCAAATTCTAATTCTTTTGAATCAAGTATTTCTGTTTTTGGGTTATTTTTAACTAATTCTTCTAGTTCGCTGTCTCGCATATAAAAAATTTGCGAACAATCTAAATAAGAATCTTTTGTAAATAAAGTATTAGGCTTATCTGATTTTGGAATCAAAATTTCACCTTGAAAAGGGTTTTTTAATCTACCATTATCCAAACGGGCATCGCGGGCTTTAATATAATAGTAATAATTTTCTTCGGTATCGTGAAAAATAATTACCGGTCTTTCTTTTATTTCTTGTGCCAAACTATTAAAAACAAGAGTTTGAAATGGACTAAATTTTTTTAGTTTTGGTTGATCTTTATTTGCCATAATTCCCCCTTTGGGCAAAAATTTATTCCTAATAAATTTAAATTATAAAGGAAAAGAAGTTAAATTTTCATAAAATTTTTCTTCTTTTTAAAAAAATTTCTAATATAAAATAAAAAATTATGTTTTACACAGCTGAAGAAAAAACGACTTTAATTAATAATTTAATAGAAAAAATTAAAGCAGAAGATGCAAAGTTTTTAGAAAAAGTTAAACAAACGCAAGGTCAAGGTTTTCATTCAAAACGCAAGTAGTTATACCGAAAGTTTTGTTGCTAGTTTAGTAAAGTTTAATACCAAAAATTAAATATTCAACTTTTTCTTTTGATAGATATTTTAATAATTTAAGTTTACACCATCAAAAAAATAGAGCTAATCTTGTCTTAGTTTAAATTTTTAGATATAATTTGTGTATTCTGTTTTTTTGGAATTTTTTATATTACTACGTAATATAGATTCAAAAAGAGCTTAAAAAGTAAACAAATAAGAAATGGACTTTTTAAATTTCCTTCAAAAAAGTAATTTCCTCCTTATAATATCAAAGATAATTATAAGGAAAAGAAAAAGAGGAATGCCTTTTCGTTAGAAAAAATTTGGGCGTGCCTGCCTATTAAAGGATAATTATAAAAGGAAAAATGGAAAATTGTAAATTAATTTGCTATTACTAAAAAAAATAAAAAAAAATTGGAATTTGATTTTTTTTGTGGTAGAATTAATAATATCAAGGCCAGTCGCAAGTTTTATTAGGTTACAACTTTGGAAAAATAGCCTAATATTAAATATTTTTTTATTATGGGCTAAAACTATTTGGGTAAAAATTTATTCTAATAAAACTAAGAAATTAATAAATTAATATATTAATTTAGTAAATAATTAATATTTTTATTCTAATCTTTTAATTTTGAAGCTACAGATTTAATTTGTTGATAAGTAGCTAAATCAATAAGTCTAAAAAAGGGGGTTAATTTTCCGTTTTTTAATTTTTTACCCCTATACAAACCAACAATTTTGTTTTTGTAAAATAGAGGAGAACCTGACGAACCTTGCCTGTAGTTGATATCTTGGACAAAAACATTTTCTTTATCCAGTTCAACAACTTTGTCATTTACATAAAATAATGTTTTTAATGTTTTAGGTTTAAAATCTTCGTTTAAGATCGTGAGAAAACCTAAGCTAAATAGGCTATTTTTTGTGTTTGTAAAATCCTCTAGAACCTGAAAATCAATAGAATCCGAAATTCTCAACAATAAGGGTTCCTTTATATCTAGCGAAAAAACTATGATATCTTTTTCTTTATTTTCATATTCAACTCTAATTTTTGATTTTAATTTAGTTTCTAAATTTTTCACACTAAATTGTTGTAAAAAAATATCAAAAACTTGTTGCTGTATATTGTTTTTTATTGAATTTAGCGAATGAAAAGTACTGACAAAAGTCAAGTTATTATTAGTTTTTTTTACTAAAGTTGCGGTAAATCTAGTTAAATTTTTTTCATTTTCGTTTATTATAAAATTAAAAATATTACTTTCTATTTTTGATAATTCAGATTTGCTAATTATAATGTTTGTGCAAGAAACAGCCAAAAACAAAGGGCTTATAATACTAAAATAGCTAGTAAAAATAAGGATTTTTTTAAGCATTTAATGTTTGTATAATTCTTATATATGGTATAATAATTCTTATATATGGTATAATTGCTATAATAAATTATACAAAATATTTAAGTCTTATGGAGGAAAATTATGAAATACTCATTTATAAAATCGAATAAGTTTAAAATTTTTTCATCAGGATTAATGCTAACAACGTTGGCCAGTCCATTATTATTTACTTCAATCGCACCACTACAACAAAAACAAATTGCTCCAGAAATCAAGATTCAAAGCAATGAATTTTCAAGCACCGAGATTTTAAAAAATAATGTTATTAAATATGTTTTTGAAAATGATAAAAAAAACATTGATTCTATCAAATTTGAACTAAATAAACTCGTAAAATTAAATAAACTCAATGATCTTTCAGAAGAAGATCTAAATAAATTTGCTGAAAATTTAATTTCTTTTACCAAAGATCATTTTAAGGATAAAGAAGTTCTGGAAGAAGCTTGATATCATTGATTTCCAATGGCATTTTGATATGGCCTTTATGGAGTTGCTACTGTTTTTGATGTAACATTAAATTTTCTAGGGGCACTATTCAACCAACTCCCTACCATTTTAGATGCAGTTGAAATTTATTCAAATATCGCTACTGGTAACTATGAAGCCGGAATGGTGAATAATCTCGTTTTAACCACCAAAATATTAAACTCAATGTATATGAACGAAAAAAACATTATATCTAACTCGATCAATGATGCAAGCCTCGATTCTTTAGCTAATTTTATAAACAATTCAGATGTGCGATCAGCAATTGTTAAACTTTTAAAAAACAGTATTATTAATCTTGCTTTTAATCCTATAAATCAGCTAGTACAAGAAGGTATTAGACGTCTAAGTGCATATATTAGCTTTGACAAGGTTAAAATTTGAGCAAATTACATCTATTATTACAATTTATATTGAGGGGTAAATAGGGAAAATTAATTAATATTCATAAGTGTATATTAAAAAATGGTGTAAATATGCGTAATTTAATTAATTTAAAAATGAATACAAAATTTAATTATGATAATTCCATAAAATTTATATTAGTTTTTTTGTTGTCAATTTTTAAAACAATAATTTTTATTTCACTTATTATTTTATATAGTGTTAACGATGTTGAGGGCAAACCAACAAATCAATTGGATTTAGCGACACCAATTGGAAGATTAAAAGCCGCAATAGGTAGCATATTTTGATTATCATTTTTTGCCTCATTGGTTTTGCGTATCATTTTTGCTTGAAATTTAAGGAATGATGAAGTATTTAGACAAACTGGGCTAGATGTTAAGCAATATTCGATTGGTTTTAAATTTATTCCTTTAATTACTTCAATTTTATTAATTACTAAGTCACTTAGAGACAAAATTTCAATTGGCAATGATTGAACTACAAGACAATTAATACTTAAATGAAAAATTATTAACTTTATTAAGGATTTGGTTGTTTTTCTTTGACTTTGCTCGATTGTACTTGCTATTGTTTCGTTAATTCTTCGCTTTGGCCTAGATAATACAATGTTTGAAAAATTTAAAGAGGTTGTGATTATAACAATCTTTGTTGGGATTTTCTATTTTTTAATTCCATTTTATTTTTTGGCTTCCTATTCTCTTAAAATATACAGATTAATCAGCAAAAGAGAAAAAACTTATTGAAAATCAGCTAGTTACGTTTTTTTCATGCCATTTTTTTACTTCAATGCTTGAAAAAATGTTTTGAGACTTTCTAAAAAATTAAAAATTGCAGAAAATACACTAGCAGGTCAAAATGAAGTAGAAAAACAAGTAATTAATAACAAAATTAGTCGACAATTTTATCAATTTACAGTTGTAAAAAATATATTCCATTTAATTTTTCTTATAGTTTTTACAACGACAATGTGGCTAGTTATAACTAAAAATGAAATTCTTCGTAACACCGGTGTTAGTCTAATTTTCTTTAATTTATTTAATATTTCAACTATGACTTACCTTATATACATTGGGCCTCGTTATTTAGCAGATTCTGTTAATATGCATTCCAAACGAACTTCACTAATTTTATATATTTTAGACATTTTTGTGCCTATAGTTTCTATTTATAACCTAATAGAATATAAACAAAACAAGACTATTTTAGTTTAAATTTTAATATTTACCGCTGTCTTTTGTGTTTTATTGAATTTAACAAACCATAAGCGCTGACAAAAGTCAAGTTATTATTAGTTTTTTTTACTAAAGTTGCGGTAAATATAGTTAAATTTTTTTCATTTTCCTTTATTATAAAATTAAAAACATTACTTTCTTTTTTTGATAATTCAGATTTGCTAATTAAACCGTTGGACAAGAAACAGCCAAAAACAAAGGGCTTATAATGCTAAAATAGCTAGTAAAATAAGGATTTTTTTAAACTTTTCATATTTGTGTAATTCTTATATATCTATGTTATAATTATGTATAATTATTTAAATTTCCTTCAAAAAAGTAATTTCCTCCTTATAATATCTAAGATATTATAAGGAAAAACAAGAGAGGGCAGCCTTTTCGTTAGAAAAATTCGGGGCGTGCCTGCCTATTAAATGATAAATGATAATTATAAAAGAAAAACTGGAAAATTGTCATTTAATTTTCTAATTACTAAAAAAAATAAAAAAATTTGGAATTTGATTTCTTTGTGTTAGAATTAATAATATCAGGGCCGTTCACAAATTTTACTTTTTTTTTTTTTTTTTTTTTTTTGTGTTATAATTTGTATACAAATTTAAAAAAATTGTAAACTAGAAATTTTAAAACTTTTTAATTATTATCCTTGGTTAGTTTTTCTAACCCTTAAGTCCAAAAGGAGAAAAAATGCCTAAATACGAAATTATGACAATTTTAGATCCAAAAGCAGAAATGGCAATTATTGATAATTTGCTTAAAACTGTTTTTGGTGATAATTCAACAGAAAAATTACGTAAACTTGAAACAACAAATCTTGCTTACTCGATAAGAAAATCAAAAATTGCGCAATACTTTTTAGTAGATTTAAATGCTCCAACTAATTTAATCGAGGAATTTGTACGTCGGGCAAATATCACAAGAGAAATTTGGCGATATCTAATTGTGAATCTTGATAGTGAAAAAGGTCTAAATAAAAAACCAAAAATTCGTGAGCGGAACAGAAAATACACACTTAGACGTGATCGTTTTGATAAGCCAAATTTTCGGGGAAATCCTAAATCACGTTTTGATCAACAAGACCAACAAGCAACAAAAAATCAACAGAATTTTCAGCAAAATCAGCAAAATCAAGCTAGTCAATATCGAGAAAATAGCAGGCAAAATCAAGATGATTTCCAACAAGTGAGCAGCAATCAACAGAATTTCGGGCAAAATCAACAAAATCAAAGCGGTTATCATCGTGAGAATAACCGACATAATCAAGAAAATATGCACCAAAATAACAAAAATCACCAAAATCAAACTAGTCAAACTCAGCGAAATCGCCGACAATATCAACCCATAAAAAATCCAAAATTTAATCAAAAAGAAAAAGAAAACTACAATAATAAAAAACCACAAAGTTCAAACTAAAATTATTATTAACAACGATGAACAAAGTTATTTTAATTGGTAGGGTTTCTTCAAGACCGATTTTGTTAAATACAAAATCTAATGTACCGTTTTTGCGGTTTAGTCTTGCTGTTTCCCGTCGAAGATATAGTCAAGATGCTACTCCAATAACTGATTTTATTCCAATTGTTGCTTGAAGACAAAACGCAACTTTATTAGAACGATTAATCACAGTTGGCACTCTAATCGCACTTGAAGGCAGTATCCAGGGAAATCGGGTAATGAATAATACAAATGCTTATTTGACGAATTATGAAGTAAATGTTGATTCATTTCAACCACTTGAGACAAAAGAACAACTAGAAATTAGACGGCAAAAGTTGAGCCAAAAAATATCTGAACCAACTTTTGAACCTATTTATGATGATAATCAGGTAGGTCTTGAAATCCCCGAACACGATCAAGAATTACCGAATGAATCACAAAACTCTGATTTTCCAAGTTTTTTAGCTGATAAGAATAAAAGCAATTCTCAAGACGATGAAGATCCTTTTGCTGACTGAGATCTTTCTGATATTGAACCAGATAGTGATGACTAAATTATAAAGGAGTTAAAATGAATAAAAAATACGCGAAAAAATTCAAAAAAAAACCATGTCAATTTTGTGAGGCTAAATTATTTTATATTGACTATAAAGACATCGAAGTTCTCCAGCGTTTTATTAATACTTTTGGCAAAATTCAACCCTCAAGAATTACTGGTAATTGCGCAAAACACCAAAGAAAATTAGCGCTTGCAGTTAAAAGAGCCCGTTTTGTGGCTCTTCTTCCTTTTATCGGTGATCGCATCCGCGGAAATTATGATAAAACCCGTGTCTAAATTGAAAAAATGAATTTAAAAGCAGGTCTCATTGGACTTCCAAATGTCGGAAAATCTTCACTTTTTTCAGCATTAACAAAAATGAATGTTGAAATTGCAAATTATCCTTTTGCAACAATTGAACCAAATATTGCCACTGTTGAAATTCATGACCCGCGAATTCTTCAACTAACAAAAATAGTAAAACCCGAAAAAACCGTTTTTGCTACCTATTCTTTTGTTGATATTGCTGGACTAATTAAAGGGGCTTCTACAGGCGAAGGTTTGGGTAATAAATTTCTTGCAAATGTAAGAAATGTGGATTGTTTAGTGCATATTGTTCGTTGTTTTCAGGATCCAAAAATTATTCATGTCAATAACGAAATTAACCCAATTTTTGATATCCAGACTATAAATCTTGAACTAATTTTTGCAGATCTTGGAACAATTCAGACAATAATTTCCCGACTTGCAAAAAAGGCAAATAATACTAATGATAAACAAGTTAAATTTGAATTTGAACTTGCAAAAAAAGTTGAAATTCATTTAAAAAATGGTAAATCACTAAGGGATTTAGAGTTAGATTCTACCGAAATTTTACAAATAAAATCTTGACAACTTCTAACGATCAAACCGGTTTTATATGTTGCTAATTTAGATCAAAAATCAATCCAGAATCCAGATGCAAATCCTTATTTTTGAAAACTAAAAAGTTATTTAGTCAAAGAAAAAGCAATTTTACTTCCGCTTTGTATTGCTTTAGAACAGGAAATTTCCCAGCTCGATGAAGAAGAAAAACACTTGTTTTTAAAGGAGTTTTTACTTGAAAAATCTTCACTTGATCTTTTAATTCTACATAGTTTTTATCTTCTAGATCTAGCAACTTTTTTTACTGTTGGCAAAAAAGAAGTAAGATCTTGAACTTTTCGGAAAAACACACCCGCAATTGAATGTAGCGGAATTATTCATTCCGATTTTAAAAAAAAATTTATCCGTGTTGAAATTATTAGTTTTGATGATTTTGTTCAAGCTGGTAGCGAAAAAGTGGTTAAAGAAAATGGTAAAATGCGACTTGAAGGTAAGGATTATTTAATAAAAGATGGTGAAATTTGCCACTTTCGAATTGGTAATTAATTCTAATTTTTCTTATTAACTAGTCAATCTAAAAAAATCATTTCAAGATCATTACAATGTTGTTCTTAAACTAAGAAAAATCCAATTTTACTTTTGATTTGACTTATTTTTTAGAAAATTTAAGCTAAATTTTGCTTAATAACTATATTATAAGTATCAATTTTTTTGGTTGAATAAACCGCTAAATCATTAATAATCAATTTTTCTAGTTCTAAGATGATTTTTTCAATTAAGTAAAAATCGATTTGTCCTTGATTATTAACAGGTAGAAAAAACTTTATTTTCCTAATAAATTTAGTTGTATTTTGATCGCCCCAAGTAAATATTGATATTGATTTTTGCACGCAAACGGCAATAAACAAAAGCGCCTTTTCAGAAATTATACCTTTTTTTCACGTAAGAATTTTAAGATTCTGGCCTGTATAATATTTTGTTTTTTGATAAAAAACAAAATAAGTTACATAAGCAAAACTTAATGATTTAGCCGGATTTAAAAATTTTTGATCTTCGATTATATAACCGCGAGTGCCATTATCACCGGATTTTCTTACAATATAGGGATAAGAATTTGGGACTTGTTGATCAAAAATTTTAACTTTATTTGCATCAATGGATTTTTTTGAACTAGTTAGGTTAAATAATTCCCGAATTTCAAACTGTTTTCAGCGGATTTTGAAAATAAATCCTTTAATCTCTCTCTAATTCCTTCATAGTTTTGCTCCTGTTTTAGTTCTAAAGGATTTTCTAAAGACAAAAATACATAAATTACCTATTAATTATATTATTTTTAGCAAAAATTCGAGCAAATTTATTAGATAAAATTATAATTACAATTATAATATAATTTTTTATAACTGAATTTTATTCAAAAATTTAAGGACGTGATAGTCTAATAAAAACTAAAAAAATACTTAATTTTAAAGAGTTTTTTGGTTTTACTGCCCCATAATAAGAAAATCTTTTTTAATAAATTTTATAATTTTATAATTTTGTCTTATAAAAGTGATTAAATTATAAAATACTGAGAACAAAGTTTAATTTTTTTAAAAAATCAAATTTTATTCTCCCAAAAAGTGGTATAATTAACAAAAACCAAAAACCTATGGAGTAATTTTATGAAATTATCACACAGAATTAAGAATTTCTTCTTATATGGAACTGTTTTTTTATCTGTTTCATTAGCGATTGCCACACCAACAATTATAGCGACCCAGCGAAAAAAGCTGATGCTATTCTTTTTCCTTTGATTGCGCTTTTGGCAAATGAAAACCGGGTAATTCAACTAGCTGAAAGAAACACTACCGACTATTATTTTGGAATCGGATTATCTGGAGTCCAATATTTATCTTATTATGGCGGCTGATTTTTTCAAGACAAAATTGTCTGAGATGGAATAGCTCGTACTAAATTTAGATATAAAAAATTAGGAAATTGGTACCAAAGAGATACAGCAGACAGACTAAGATTAAAAGTAACATCATGAATCAGCGGTATTGGTAGTCCGTCCTTTGAGGTTGGTGGCGAAATTAAATATGATGGGAATTTTTCTGCTTCAGCCGGAACAAAGATAGGAATTGATTCAAATGGCTATTTAATAAATGATAAAACAACACATAATTCTAATTATGCTGGACTTGATTATGAATTTCAAGGTTGAAAATATAAGGTGACAACTTTTGGTCAATCAGCACATGCATGAGCTGATTATGGGAATTTAAGTGTTAATATATCATCAAATTCAGATAATTATAGGGTCGAAAAACTATCGGAGGATATTCAGGAATAAAATATACCAATGAAATTCAAGATCTTTTACAAAAAGCGGTTTTGATTTTTTATTATTAGTTTAAGTATACTATCAATGGGAATTTCTATTCCTTTGATATACTTTTTTGTAAATCGAACTGTTGAGATCGATATTCTTCCATTTAGATCAAAAATTTTAGAAAATAATTCAAAACCTTCAGGTTTTTACTCAAGCAAATTTCAGAAAATAGATGATTTTATTCAAACTGAAGAATTAAATCGCAATAAAAGTTTTGTAATAAAAAGTAATATATTAGGAAAATATGATTATTTTGATGGTAATAAAATTATTGGGATTACAAAAACTGTCAATAACAAAAGATTAGAAGAAAAAGTTATTAATGGATTAAAAAATATTCCTCAAGATGCGATTTCGTATGATTTCGAAAGAATTTATGACATTGTAAATCTTTATATAAATATAAAACCAAAAAATAATATTTCAAAACTCATTAGATATATTTCCGAATATTACCAAAAGGATAAGAAACTATTTAAATACAAATTAGAACCTCCTAAGGAATATAACCCTATATTTCGTGATTTAAATTTTCTTGTCTCTTATTTTAAATTAAATAATTTGGATTTTGAAAAATATTTTGAAATTAAGAATTGAATAAAAAAATCATTGCAGGAATTAGACTTCAAAAGTGATGAAATTATCCCTGAAATAAACGAAGATCCCATAATTACTTCAAAAAAACAAACTTTGCTTTTTATAAAATATTCTCCGATTTTATCACTAATTTCTCTTTTAGGAAAAGATTTTTTTGCTGATATAATTAAGGAAAAACATGAGTCAATTATTTTTTTAATAAAGAGCTGAGATAATGTTTTTACAAAAAGTTTAAAAAATGGTTCAGTTTGAGACTTGGACCATCCTGCAATTCCAGGGGTAATTTCTTTTTATCTTGTTAGTAAAAATTTTTATGATTATCCTAATCAGGATTGAATAGCGAAAATGAATGCTATAAAAAAATGATTTCTTGATTTTGACAAAAATAGGGATTTAGCTTTTTATGTTTGACCAATAATTAATTATTATTTTTATAATAAGGATAATTTAGACTTTGAAATTACTAAAAAAACAGAAGACTTAGTTAATTACAACTTTGATTATCAATTATTTCCAAATAAACCTGATATTTCACAGACAATTTTTTTATATCAAATTTTTGATTCTGAAAATAAAAAAAATAATGTAAATTCAAAATTGAAACCAACAATTGAAGACTATTTTAATAAAACATTAAAGCAGGCACAAAATTATGATGATTTCTTTTTAGATTTATATAATTTTGTATTTTTTAAGGTAAGATACGATTCTAATTTGTTTATACTTAACAATGATTTTTTAGAAAATATTTTAAGCTATGCTAAATTTGTTAAAAATCCAGTTGATTTTTTCTATTTTTTCAAAACAGTCGCATTATTGAGTGCTTTTCTTGATACAAAAACAAAAATTACAATTTCTGAAGCAGTGGCAAACAATGTTATTAATGCAAAATTAGAAAAAAATTCACCTTTTTTATTTAAATTTATTAATTTATTTTTAAAATTTATAGTAAAAAATGAATTTATCAATGATAAAGAAATTGTTGATTACCTAAACGCAAATCTTGAGGTCAAAAATATAAAAAATCCGCAATTTTTTGAATTATTGTTTCTTTATCTTGAATTTATAAAATCAATTAAAATAATTTCAGAAAATAAACTTGATTATAAGAAGTTAGAAAATTTTATCTTGGGTATAAAAAATGAAATTTTTCAGGAAATTAGTAAAAAGAGTGGCAAAACACCATTTTTAAATATTAAAACAATTTATCTAGCATATCAAATTGATTGGTTAGTAAAAAATGGTACAAATTAAAAATTTGACGAAAAAATTTGGCCCAAGAAAAATTTTTGATAATTTTAGTCTTGAAATTCCCGAAAATAAACTTGTTTTTATAACCGGAGAATCTGGTATTGGGAAAACTACTTTAATTAATTTAATTGCCGGTTTTACTAAAAAAGATGGTGGTGAAATTCTATTTTTTAAAGATGGCAAAGAAGAAAAAAACCCTTTAATTGATGTAGTTTTTCAGGATTTTAACCTTATTAATTCATTTACAGGGTTTGAATTGGAATACAAGCAAGTAATGAAAAAATCAGCAAAAAAAATATGATTAAAAATGCAAATTTTTTGAATATTTCTAAGGAAAATTTGGATACAGTGGTTTCTGATTTATCAGGTGGGGAAAAACAAAGAATTGCAATTTTACGTGCCTTTGCGCGAAAATCAGATTTCATTTTACTTGATGAACCAACAGGTAATTTAGATTTAGAAAATGCCGAAATTATTTTTGAAAAACTCTACCAATTAAGGAAAAACAAGACAATTTTAATAATTAGCCACAATTTAGAACTAGCAAAAAAATACGGGGACTTAATAATATCACTTGAAAGAAAACCGGTTGTAAAGATTCTAAAAATTAAACATAATCAAGTAAAAGTTAACCAAAAACAAGTAGAAATTGATTTATTTTTTAAAAAAAAACCTTTAAATTTATTTGATAAATTTAAATCATTGTTTTTATTTTTAAAAACTGATTTTAAAACAAGGGGGAGTTCAACGCTTTTTGTTTTAATATTTTTTTTAATTAATCTTTTAAGTCTTAATCTTTTTTTTGTCCTTGATTCGAAAGTATCAAATTTTAATAGTGAAAAGATTCAGCAATACCAGTTAGATTCAGTCGAACTTGCAAAGAAAAAAAATATTGCTTTTTTTGATAAGGATTTTCAAAATTTTGAAAGGCAAAAAGAAATTGCTGTCAAAGTTTTACCAATTTTTCCGACTAATAATCTAATTTTTATTGATAAAAATTACGAGATTCCAGAAAATAATGTCCTAAAACCGGCACTAATTTCCTCAGGAACCCCAATTGAATTAATCGATGAGAGCGATTTTTTTAGAAAACGATTTTTCTTTGATAATAAGAATCTAAAAGGTCATTTTATTAAAAATGAGAATGAAATTATCCTTTCAAAAACAGTTATTGATAAACTAAAAATAATAGATCCAATTGGAAAGATAGTAAAAATTCATAAACTTCGTAACTCGAATATTAACAAAAATCCAACAACTTTTGAAGTAATAATTGCCGGGGTTAATTATCTAAAAGATGTCTCAGGCAAAATTCCTTCATTTATTCATTATAAATTAGTTGAAAAAATTAATCAAAAGTTTGGTCGAAATGATACATTTTTTGCTGATTTTGATCATATTCAAATTAGCCTATTAAATGTTTTGAATGCAGGTCTTAACCTAAAAAATGAAGAGGTCCTAGAAAATATTCCCGTCAAAAATTTGATATTAGAAACTGGAAAAATCCCGGAAAACAAAGGTGAATTGCTCTTATCGACTAAATTATTTAACTCAATAAAGAATTCTAAAAATATCAAAATAGGTGATTTTATTATGATTGATTCAGAATTTGGGCAGGCAATTCCTTATAAGATTTCCGGAGTCTTTAATCTAACACAAAATTCGGAATTACTTAGTAAAAATCAGCAACTAAAATCAGAAAATCTTGTCATTTTTTATAAAAATGGTAATGATTTAAGGAAAACTTTATACCCTTCAGGGGCTAAAATTTTCCTTAGAACTGATGATATTGACAAAAATTTAGCAAGATTTAAAGCCGAAAATCCAAATTTTATCTTCTTTAGAGATCTTGAATGAGTAAAAATAAAACTTTTAAGTGGAACTTTTATGATAAAATCGATCCTTTTAGGGATTCAGTTGCTTTTACTTATTGCACTTATAACTTTTTCTGTCTTATTTTCCAAAAACCTAGTGCGGCTTAAAACTAAATCAATCGGAATTCTTAAGTCTTTAGGTCTTAAAAAGCGAAAAATTTTTATTATCCATTTATTAAATATTCTTGTTATTTGCGGGCTTATGCTGACTTCTGGCCTAATTTTGACTCTTGGAACAATGCCATATTTTTATACCTTAATCACAAATGTTGACTTTGGCACGCCGGGCTTTCTACAAATTTTCATAAATTTTATCATTTCCTGGTTTGTAATTAGTTTATTTGTTTTTCTGATTTACTTTTTTATTTCATTAAAAGTTTATAAAAAACCGATTACTGAATTATTACGATATGATTTTCGCTAGTTTTTTAAAAAGTAATTAAGTCGAATTTTTGTCAAAATTATGAATTTTTAAACAAAAATTCATAATTTTTTCTTATTTTTTACAAAAAATTTCAGTTTTTAGTTAAAATTATTGACTGGGTAAAATTTTAGCTAAAAATTTTATAAGGAAAATTTTAAAATGTTTTACAAACAAAGTGATTATGACTATTTTATCAATGCTTATTTTGATTTTCTAAAAAAATTAGGCAGGCCAATTAAACCTTATTCGGAATTAGGAATTAGCGATTATACAAAAAATTACCAAATTTTACTAAAAAATAATCAAAATAAGAAAATTTGGTTCTGGCAGCGACATCATATCGACGAAATTCATACATCTGGGGCAATTTTGATGGCAAATCAGGAAATTTATGATAAGGGCCTAACGGTATTAGTTAACTGAAAAGAGCATGCCTTTTTGCATTATTTGATTGTTTGTGCGCAAACAACATCTCCAAATTTTGGCTTTCTGATGATGGTAAATTTTAATATCTGAGATGAAATTGTTCGCAAATTTTGTAGTTTTTACAATATAAAATATATCAAAAATTGAAATAAACGATTTTTGGGGCTTGAAAATGAGTTAGATTAGCTATGGAAAAATTAAAATTCCAAAAAAACTTTTATTTTGGAATTTTTTTGATATAATAGTTTTACTTTTTTAAATTAAATCTTTTTTTTGGGAAACGACTTGCTGAATTTTATTTTTTATGTTTTGCCAAAAAAAAAAAAAAAAAAAAAAAAAAAAAAAAAAAAAAAAAAATAACTTAAAAAATTTTTGTTTTAAGTTTGAAATATGGTATAATTTAGAAAACTATAACCTGTGCCTAATAATCCTGTGCCTAATATAATAATAAAAATTGAAAAAAGGAGGAAAAAATGGTAAGAATTCGACTTCAAAGAATGGGATCAAAATTCAACCCGTTCTACAAAATTGTCGTAGCAGATGCCCGCGCTCCACGGGATGGAAGATTTATTGAAGCGCTTGGATATTATAATCCACAGCAAAAATTTGCAAAAGTAAATTTAGAAAAAACTTATCGCTGATTGCATATAGGCGCACAAGTAACTCAAACCGTTAGAAATATTTTCTCTAAAAAGGGTGTTTTTAAAAATTTTCTAGAACAAAAATCATCAAGAGCTTAATTTTTTTTCTAAATACAACAGATGAAAATTAACATATTAACACTTTTTCCCCGTTATTTTGAGGTTTTCTGTAGAGAATCAATAATTGGAAAAGCAATTAAGCAAAAAAAAATAACAATAAATGTTGTTAATTTTCGAGACTTTAGTAAAAATAAGCACAAAAAAGTTGATGACTATGTCTATGGTGGCGGTCCTGGTTTACTTTTACAAATTCAGCCAGTTGTTGATGCTCTTGAAAAGGTAGGTGGTCTTAAAATTGCTCTTAGTCCACAAGGACAAAAATTTGATCAAAGCGTTGCGAGAAAGCTTGCAAAAGAAGATGAAATTACGATTTTATGTGGTCATTATGAGGGTTTTGATCAAAGAATTATCGATAATTTTATTGATTTTGAATTATCACTAGGCGATTTTATTCTAACTGGAGGCGAAATTGCTGCAATGGCAATAATTGATGCAATTATTCGGTTAAAACCAGATATAATAAACCCAGAATCACTTAAAAATGAGACTTTTAATGATTTTTTATTAGATTTTCCGCAATATTCGCGACCAGCAAATTTTCGCGGCCTAGAAGTTCCTAAAGTTCTAATTTCTGGAAATCATAGAGAGATTGGAGAATGACGTCAAGAACAGCGAGAGCTAATTACTAAAAAAAAACGACCAGATTTATGAGAAAAATTTTTAAAAATAAAAAATAAAAAATAAATTAATTTTCCATTATAATTTTTTAAAAACAAATTAAAAATAGGGAGTTCAAAATGCAAGCAAAATTAATCGAAATTCTTGAATCAAGCCAAATCCGTTTATATCCTCAATTCCAACCAGGAGATAATGTTAGGGTTTATTTTAAGATTCAAGAAGGTAATAAAACTAGAATCCAAATTTTCGAAGGCCTTGTAATTAAATTCAAAAAAAATGGGCTATCTTCCAATTTTGTTGTTCGTAAAATTTCGCATAATGTTGGTGTTGAAAGAACTTTTTTATTACATTCACCTCTTGTTGATAAAGTTGAAGTAATCCGGTCAAATAAAGTTCGCCGCGCGAAATTATATTATATGAAAAAACGTTCTGGAAAGTCTGCTCGTCTTAAAGAAATTAAACGAAAAGAATTAAAAAATTTATAAAATCGTGGAAAAATTAATTATTGTCGAATCCCCTAATAAAATTAATACAATTTCATCGTATCTTGATTCAAGTTATAAAGTTACAGCTTGCGTCGGTCATATCACAAATCTTGCTAAAACTGGACAGTTTGGTTTAGGAATTGATATTAACACTTGAACTCCATCTTATGTTCTTGACAAGACCAAAAAAAAAACAATTGATGAGATTAAAAAGTTAGCAAAACAAGCAAAAACTGTAATAATTGCCACCGATGCCGACCGCGAAGGCGAGGCAATTGGCGCTTCACTTGTCGAACATTTAGCCATTACTGATAAATACCAACGGATTAAATATAACGAAATTACCAAAACAGCAATACTCGAAGCCTTGGAAAACCCTGGTGAACTTAATCAAAATTTAATAAATTCCCAACAAACAAGGCGAATGTTAGATCGAATTATTGGATTTCGGCTAACTGCCTTATTGAAAAATAAAATTAAAAATCCACCTAAAAATCCGGCAGCAGGTCGCGTTCAATCATTTGCTCTAAGCCTTATTTTTGACCGTGAAAAAGAAATACGTGAATTTATACCTGAAAAATATTTTAATTTAGAAGTTAAAATTAATGACGAAAATGGTAATTTTTTTGATACAATTTATTGTAATCAACAAAATGAGGCAAAGAAAGTCAACTGAATTAATTCAGAAGAAGAACTTTCTGAGATAATTGCTGAAATTAAAGAAAATCCTTATCTAATTTTTAAAAAATATAGCAAAGCAACCCGGAAGGACCCAAAAGTTATCCCGCTAAAACAGGCGACAATTTTTAAGAAAATGTCACAATATTCATCTGCTAGTGTCTCAAATGCGCTTCAAAAACTTTATGAGGGTTATGGCGATTATGGTTTGATTTCCTATCCGCGTACTGATTCAACAAGGCTAAGTCAAACTTTTATTGAAAAAGGTAAAGAATTTATTATTAAAAATTTTGGACCTAAATATTTTACTAAAAGTATTAAAGGATTTGCTGGCGATCAAGATGCCCATGAGGCCATTAGACCAACAAATTTAGAGCTAAGTCCGGAACTAGCAAGAGAAAAATATCATTTAGGTCAAATTGAATTTCAAATTTATCAACTAATTTACCAGACAACAATTCAAGCCTTAATGAGATCTCCGGAACGAAAGATTACTAATTTGACTTTCAAAACACCTATAAAAGATCATATTTTTTCTTATAGTTATTCAGAGTTTACTTTTGATGGATATTATAAAGCCACTGAAAAACCAAGTTTAAAATTTAAACCTGAATTTTCTGATATAGAAAGTTTAATTAGCAAAAAATTTCAGGTCGATAAAAATTTTGATAATTCGATAAAATCTTCATTACATCAAACGAAACCGCCAGCCCATTTTCGTGATGGAACTTTAATTGAAAAATTAGATGATGAAAAAGTGGGTCGCCCCTCAACTTTTGCAATTTCAGTAAAAAAATTAAAGGATCATTTATATGTTGATTCTGAATCAAAATCGCTTGTTTTAAGTGATTTTGGCAAAATTGTCTATGAAAATTTAAAAATAATTTCGCCAGAAATTATTGATGCAAAATTTACAGCTCAAGTTGAAGAAGAACTTGATTTAATCGCTCAAGGGAAACAAGATTATAAAAAATATCTTGATTCAATGTGATCAAAAATTGAAAATACTATAGAAAAGGCGGTTGAAGTTGAAAAGGTAATAATGGAAGCCAGAACTACTGGAGAAAAATGCACAGAATGTGATGCTGATTTGGTTTATCGTTATAATCGGAAAACAAATCAGCGTTTTATTGGCTGTTCTAGTTTCCCAAATTGTCGCTTTATAAAAGTTGATGAAAATGCTAAAAAAGTTTACCGATTCAGAAAGAGAAATACCAAAATTTTAACAAATAAATAATATATTTTTAAAAAAATATAAGAAAATGTTATGGTTGATACTAATTTAATTGTTGTAGTTGTTTTACTTGTAACTTTAATTATCGGTTTTTTTGCTTATAGTTTTATCACAAATCGTATAAAATTAAGAAAATTAAAAACTGAAAAAGAGGAAATGAAAAAATTGGCAAATAAATCCTTGGCAATTTTTTTAGCCAGAATTATTATAATTATTGAAAAAAACGAGGAATTAGTAGAAAACTTCGTAGTTGGTAGTAAATTAAAAATGTCAGATTTAAATAATTTAGCTAAAATCCATTTACTAAGAATTGAAAAAGATCCAATTGTTGATCAGATTTTAAAATCTGGCTATGAAACAGAAAAAATTTTTTTTGATAATTTAAATTTATTAATTAAAAAAAAGTCAAATTTATGAAAAAAAAGAAATTCTGATGAAATTAAGTATTTTTTTGATTTTTTTTCATTTTTAAAGGAATTTGATCAAACAATTCTCAGCTTTTTTAATGAAGAAAAAATTAAATTTCAAAAATATTATCAGTCGTTAATTAACGATCTAAAAAAAGGTAAAATTAAAAGTGAACAAATTTTAGAACTTTCTGATGAATATTTTGAAACGTACCGAATTTCACCAAATAATATAAAACGATCTTTTTGAAAAAAATGAAGAAGAAAAAGCTAAAAATCCGTGCTTATTTTGTTAATTTCCTAACTCTTTTTCGGATAATTGCAGCAACAATAATCGGTTTTTTCCTTTATTTTTTTAGCAAAACCGACAATTTTTCTCTCTTTTTAGGTTCTTTTTTTTTGTTTATCATAGGTAGTTTTTCTGATTTATTTGATGGTTTTCTTTCAAGAAGATGAAACGTTGTTACTGAATTTGGTAAAATCTTTGATCCGATTACTGATAAAATTTTAACAACAACAACCTTCTTTTTTCTTGCTTATTTAACCTTAGTACCTTGATTTTTAGTATTGATTTTTGTTCTTAGGGATATAATTATTGATGGTTTTCGTATCTTTTTAGCCAAAAAAAACGTTAATGTTGCTGCAAATTTTTGAGGAAAACTTAAAACTATCCTACAAATTGGTGCCATATTAACAATTTTTACTGGTTATTCTACCAGTAGAGAAATTTTTCAAAACTATTATTATTTTTTTAACTCACCAGTAATTCTGGCTTGTTTAGTTTCATTAATTTCGGGGTTTATTTATTTAAAAATTCTATTTCGGATAGCTAAAATTAAATAAAAAATAAAAAATTAGTAAACATTCTCAATAATAGCTGCTATAAAACTATTAAAAAGTGGGTGTGGATCGAGTGGACGCGTGATAAATTCAGGATGATATTGAACTCCAATATAAAAAATATGTGATTTTGACTCACATACTTCAATCAAGTCGGTTTTTGCATCTTTACCACTAAAGATAAAATCAGTATTTTCAATTTTAGCCGAATATTTTTTAACCACCTCAAATCGGTGTCTATGACGTTCAAAAGACGAATTTTTACCATAAATTTTTGCAATTTTTGAATTTTTTGCAAAAATTACTTGATATTCACCCAGTCTTAATGTCCCGCCAATCTGTAATTTTGAACCTTCTTGGTGATTATAATCAAGAACGCTTATCTGATCAGGTTTTTCTGCTAAAAATTCGGCTGAATGGGCGTTTTTTATTCCGTTAAGCCTGGCCATCGCTACTGTCATCACCTGCATTCCAAGACAAATTCCAATTGTTGGTATATTATTTTGGTAGGTAAAAATTGCTGCTTCTACTTTATTTTCAAAGCCGCGAAAGCCAAAACCAGGAAGGATAATAATTCCCTGAAAATTTTTTAGTCTGGCCAGAGAAAAATTTTTATCTGCCGTATCAACAAACTCTAATTCAAGATTAACTTTTTGGTGCGCAGCACAAATTTTAAAAGCCTCTAAAATTGACTTATAAGCATCAAGAAATTCGGTATATTTGCCGAGCGCACCTATTTTCACTGTTTTTTCCCATTTTTTTAGTAATAAATTAGTAAATTCTTTTCATTTTTCTAATTTTGGTTGGCGAAATTCCAACTGAAAATGTAAAAAAATTGATTTTAATAAAGCTGTTTTTTCAAGTAATAATGGTAGTTGATAAATATTTTGTAAATTAGGAATAATTATAATATTTTCTAATGATAAAAAGGCGCTTTTTGCTACCTTTTTAGCAATTTTTTCGTCAATTTTATCATTTTCTAAGCGAAGAAAAATTGCATTCGCACGAATTCCGCGCGAATTTAACTTAGCAATTGAAAATTGTGCCGGCTTTGTTTTAAACTCCCCGGATGCATTTAAAAATGGAATGTAAGTTGTATGAATAAAAAAAACATCCTTAAAATTCGATTCGGATGCCATTTGGGATGCTGCAAAATAAAACGGATTTGATTCCATATCGCCAACAGTTCCGCCTATTTCGACTAGAACAAAATCAGTTTTATATTTTTTTGCTACATTTTTAATTCTTAAAATTATTTCATCGATTACATGTGGAATTATCTGAACTGTTTTTCCTTGATAAAAGCCTCTACGTTCTTTTTCAATAATTGAAAGTAAAATTTTGCCACTTGTATGATTTGAATCCTTTGAAAAATTTTGGGCAACAAATCTTTCATAATGGCCTAAGTCTAAATCCGTTTCACCTCCATCGGCAGTAACAAAAACTTCACCATGCTCATAAGGGGATAAAACACCAGGATCAACGTTTAGATACGGATCTAATTTGAGAATATAAACAGAATAACCACAACTTTTTAATAAATTAGCAACTGAGGCAACTGATACGCCCTTACCAATTCCAGATAAAACACCACCGGTAACGAAAATAAATTTAGCCATAATTTCCTTTAAATTAAAAATTATACTATAAATTTAAGCGTTTTTTGCATAAAAAATTAAGTTTAATTAATTTCAAAAGAAAATATTATAAACTAATTTCGAACCTTAAAAATAAATATAACTTATAAAAAATATCAAAAAGTTCTACCAATTTTTGATTTCTAATTTAATATAATTATATCATAAAATCACAAAAAATTTATTGATTTTTAGCCTTATTTATTAGGACTATTGAGGGTTTTTTTTTTTTTTTTTTTTTTTTTTTTGATTAATAGTCAAAAAAATACTATAAAAACATAGTTTTTTTGATTAATAGAAAAATTTATTTTCACTAAAAGTCTCAGAAATAATAAATTGGAAACCTTTTAATAAATTAACTAAATTTTCTTGAAATTAAGTTATAATAATGGCGCAAAGGATTTCTTGTTAATTCCTATAAAAGTTAAGTATATTTTAATTTTTTAATATTTTAAAAATTTTTAAGATTTTTTTTTAAAAATTTTTAAAAATAGTGTAAAATTGTTAAATTATGAGTGTTCTAACCATTTCAAAAAATTTTAAATTAACTCACATTGAAAAATTAATTATCCGATTTATTGAAACAAAACCACGAAAATTTGTTGAGCAAACTATCAATGAACTTGCATCAACCTTATTTATAAGTGTCGGAACAATTACACAATTAACAAAAAAGCTTGGATTTAACAATTTCAAAGAATTAAAAAAATTCGTAATTGAATGACTTAAGCTTGATGAGGATAATAATTTATATAACGAAAACGACCAAATTGAAAATATTAACCTGCTTTATGTACACAGTATCGAGAAAACACTAGCAATTCTTAATGTTTCGCAAATTAATCGAATTGTTGATACTGTTCTTAAAATGGATAAAATTATTACTTATGGCACAGCCTCTTCAATAACTGTTGCTACAGAATTTTCAAATAATCTTAGAAATTTACACCTTAATAGCCTATGCGCAAAAAATATTTCCGATATTGCCTCATGGATTGGCAATCCTGGTAGTACTTGCCTCGTTATTTTTTCGGTTTCAATGGCTTCTCGCGATGCAGTTGCGCTTACTAAATTGGCAAAACAACACCAAATAAACACCATTTTTATAACTTCAAATACAAATTTGGAAAAGAATTCATTCTCAGAAGTAGTTTATTTTGATACTTTAGAACAAAATAATAGTATTTTTCCAGTTGGTTCTAAAGTATCACAACTTTTTATTGGTGATCTAATTTCGTTAAAAATTCGAAAAAAATTAAATAGTTCTCGTTCAGAATTTTTTAATGAATTTAGACGTCTTTGGTATAAAAAAATTAAAAATCATTAATTTTTTTTATAATTTTTTAGAAAAAAATCTTTAGCAATTTCTATATCATCATTTCTGAGATTATTAGTATGGTTTGAATAAATATAACGAATTTGCTTAATAATTTCTAAATAACCCGTAAAATGTTCATTTTTGGAAAAAAAATGAATTTTTCCAGTTTTATTTGCAAATTTTATTTGTAAAATTACAGGAAATTTTAAATTTTTATTAACTACCACCAAATAAGCGAGGTAAAATCCAGCGGGTGGACAAATAAGATTCTTATCCCAAACAAATTCCTTATTTGCATCAATTTTGAGGCTAATTAAAAAATTTGTTGCCAAAAATTTGTTCAAATTTTCAAAATCACCAAATTCAAGAAATAATTTTAAATTTTTAGTTGAAATTTTTTTTTGTCCATCTTTTAGATGTTCAATAATTTTTGTCCTTGGAAAAAATTCTTGTAATTGCTCTGGATTTCAACTAGCATTTTTTCCAAAGGCAAAATTTTTACCAACAACAAAAAAATCTACTTGTAATTTAAGGAAAATTTCGACAAATTTTTCACCTCTTAGTTGTTGTAATTCAGTATTAAAATCAAAAAGGATGATATTTTTAACCCCTGAATTTGCCATCATCTGAATTCGAGCATTTAAATCTGAAAAATTTTCCTTTGTATTTTTAGGTAATTTTGACGGGTCCTTAATTACCATAAAAACAATTTCATCACTGATTTCTGCGGCTATTTTTAATAGTTTAAGATGCCCTAAATGGAAAGCTTCAAATCCACCAAGGACAAAAACTGGCTTCTTTAAATCGAAATTAGCTAACGGATAAGTATAAACTTTTACCATTTTAGTCAATTATTTTTAACTGTTTTGTTTTAAGATAAACCCCAAATGATTCCATCGGCGGGGCTAGATCATCAGCTACTTCCTTAACCTCATCCAGGGCGTTTTCCATTGCGATCCCATAACCGACATTTTTTAGCATCCTTGTATCATTACGGGAATCACCAAAAGCAATAATTTCACTTGTTTTGATATTATTCATTTTGGCTAAAACTTCTAAAGTTGACATTTTATCAACATTTTTTGCTCCAATAAAAAAACCTCATGACCAACGCGAGCTCACCGATACATTAAGTTTTTTCTCATTAATAAAATTTTCAAAATCAATTTGAATCTGTGATACCCTTTCGTGGTCATCAAATATTGTAAAAATATGAAATTTTTCTTTAAAATCACATTCAGATAAAGGTTTAATTTTATCTAGATAAATTCGTAAGAACTTAGAGGAAATTTTTGGATAGTAATTTGAGGTATAAATGGATTTAATTCCCATAATTACATAAGGTGTTTTGCGCTGATCAAAAAATTCGACTATTCTTAAAAAATCACTTATCCCAATAGTTTTTTCATAAATTATTGCTTTTTTTTGAAAATCATAAATAAAGGCACCGTTAGCACCAATAAAAAAATCAACATTTTTTGCCGCTATCAAATTACCAATTGTGATAAAATCACGGCCGGTTACAAAAGTTGAAATTATCTTTTTTTCTTTTAATTTTGCAAATAATAACTGGATTTGATCAGGAATTATCTGACCACCATGGGGCACTATTGTATCATCGATATCTGTGGCAAAAAGTTTAAATTTATTCATTTTGTAGTGAATTTTAAGTATTAATTATTTTTTTTATACGGTTGCCAAACAATTTTTTCGTAATTAGTACATTATTAATTATTTTACCAAAACCAACAACTTCATCTTTGAAAATTAAGGTGTTTAGCTCGCTGTTTTTGGCAAAATAATTAATTTTTTTACCTTGTAATAATAATTCTAAATTTTCAAGATCTAATTTTACCTGCTGCAAATCAAATAAATCTTGAGGTTTTAAAGATTGATTTAAAAATTTTTTATCAAAATTCCCAATTTTTGTTCTTTCAAGATCACATAAGTATGCCCTAGTTTTTAGCATTTTTCCTAAATCATCAGCAAGTGAGCGAATATAGCAACCGCGAGAAACTTGTCACATTATAACACAATTTTGCAGCTTTTCATCAAAATTTATTAAAATTGTTTTACTAATTTTAATACTAATCGGTTTTAATTCAATCTGTTTACCTTGACGAGCATAATGATAAGCCGATTTTCCAGATACTTTTTTACTTGAAAAAACTGGTGGAACCTGTTTTTGGCTTTCTGATAATCTATTTAATGCTTGTTCTAAATTGTCTTTAGTAACTTTAATCGCCTGTTCCACCGGGTAAATTTGACCTTCGGCATCATAGGTTGTTGATCAAAAACCAAACTGAATTTTTGCTAAATAAGTTTTTGTCTTCTGATCTAAATATTGTAATAATTTTGTATCATCTTCAGTTGCAACCAATAAAAGTCCGGATGCTAATGGATCAAGAGTGCCTGCATGGCCTGCTTTTTTAATCAAATTAGTTTTTGATCACTGCCTTAGAAATTTTGCGGAGCTAATTTTTTTTGGTTTATATAAAAATGTAATCATCTTTTTTTCTTTTTTTTAAAAAAAAAAAAAAAAAAAAAAAAAATCAACACAAGGTTGACCTATCATCGTGGTGCGCAAGAAGGGACTTGAACCCTTACACCCGAAGGCACTAGAGCCTAAATCTAGCGTGTCTGCCATTTCACCACTCGCGCAAAAGTACACGCAGTTTAAGAAATAATTTTATTTTTGGTGCCACTTATAGGAATCGAACCTACGACCTTTCGCTTACAAGGCGACTGCTCTGGCCTGCTGAGCTAAAGTGGCGAAATGGTGGAAGATAAGGGACTTGAACCCCTGACCTTCGCCTTGTAAGGGCGTTGCTCTCCCAACTGAGCTAATCTTCCTTTATTTTGGTGACCCGTACGGGAATCGAACCCGTGAATCCATGGATGAAAACCATGTGTGTTAACCGCTTCACCAACGGGCCTAATGGCGCCGATTGCGGGGATCGAACCTGCGACCAACTGGTTAACAGCCAGCTGCTCTACCGCTGAGCTAAATCGGCATAGTAATAAAAGTATTAATAATTATACTATAAATTTTTATTTTAACAAATTTTTTCTTACTTTTTTTTTTTTTTTTTTTGTTTTACACAAAAAGATTGACAAAAATTAATTAATTCATTAATTTTTGTCATTTACTGCTTTAAAACTTATAATTTTGCGGTTCTTATAAAAACCGCAAAATTGGCAAATATGATGAGGTAGCTTTTTATTTGCACAGTTACTACAACTGACTAAATTTGGTAATTTCAGCGCTGAATGCGACTGTCTTTTATGTTTACGTTGTTTTGATGTTTTTCTCTTGGGAACTATCGCCATTTCTTTCCTTTATTATAAATAATTTCATTTTCATAAAAATATCAATAAAAAAATGAAATTATTTATAGAATTTATCAATTTCTGCACAAACCTGATCAGGTCCTGTGATTCGATAAGTAATTTTTTGTTGATTATTAATTATAACATAATTTATTAATTTTACCGAAAAAATTTCTGGAATTTTTTGAATTACTTTTAGATAAGGATCAGGAATATCCTTCATAGGCAGTGAAAGCGTGATATCACGATATTTTAGTTGGGAGTTATCATAAGGTCTAAATTTAATTTTCCCTCCCTCTTTTTTAGGGATTTTTTCCACTTTTGAGAGCAAAATCTCTAAAAAATTAACATTTTCATAGTTATATTTTTCCGCAACCTGACCTAGTCAACCAACTAAGACATTATCAAGATAAATAAATTGTGACTTTTCGGGATTGAGGAATTCTGAATCTGCTGGAAGAAAATCGAAATCATAATTATACAATATTTTTAAATGCTTTTTTAAGTCTTCACTTGTATAAATAGTTGAAGCAAGCGCTAAAGAATGATTTCAGCCTGCAATTGAGCCTTTTTCATATAGACTAATCTCAGTTATTTTTCTTTTTTGGTTGTATTTGGTAATTTTTGCAAGCTGTCAGGCTAAGGAATAACGAATTTTTGTATGTTCTTGAGATGGAAAAGTTAGAAGATCCTGACTTTTAAGTTCTAGTGGATTAAAATTTTCTTCTTTTGAAATCAAAAGAAATGAATTTGTTTCATAATATCCAAGTGTTTTAAGTTTCACGGGTTCAAAATCCGGGTTTGGAATTTTGGCTTTTACTTGCTCTAATTTGCAGTCTTTTAGTTTTTCAAGGCCATAAAATCTTAGAAAATCAGCCGCATAATCAGCAAAAAATTCAATATCAACCCGATAAAAAGGGGGACTAAAACTAGTATTATCAAAATTATACCCGATTTTTTCAAGAATTAAATTAGTTTTACTAATATCTTCCTGACTAAGTTCTAGACCTAAAATCTCTTTAAGCTCGTTATAATTTAAATCAAGAAAAGTTTTTTTGGAAATTAAACTCTTATCAAAATTAATTGGTCAGGAAAAGTCAATTTTTTGATCTTCTAGAAAAAAATTTAGAAAAGATAGGGCGATAAAAGTTGTCCCATAATTATAATTTTTTCCTAACTGGGTTAATTTTAGACTATTTTTCTTTAAAAATTGTTTAATTTGCTTTACCTTCAGCAAATTAAATTTTGGCATTATTAGGAAAAAACTATTATTTTCCATAATTATTTGATCAGAAAACTCGGGAATTAATAACGGTTTTTTTTCTTGATTAAGAAAATGATAACTTGAAATTGTATCAGGCTCGTATTTTATTTTAACTTTTTGCTCTATTAGTTCAACTTTTTGCTGGTGTTTTTCTAATTGGAGACAATAGGAAGGTTGGCCTGTATAAATTAGGATAAAATTAGAGAAATTTTGAGCTAAATTGCCAATTTTTACTTCTGATTTTAAAAGCAAAAAAATGTCAACTAATGCTAGTTTAGGTAACTTTTGAATCTCAAGGGCAAAAATTTTACTATCAGTTTTATTAATAATTTTAAGCTCTGAATAAAATTTACCACTAATTTCCTTGTTTATTAGACTAAAATCTGTCTTAAAAAAAGCAGCAAGCTCATTTGCCAAGACCAAATATGAATTACCATCTGGTCGATTTCATAAAAGTTTTATATCCAAAATTAGATCATCTAGTTCTAAAACCTTAAGTGGATTAGATTCAAGATCAAAAATTGGATCAAAAACAAGCACACCTTGATCTAATTCTGAATTTAACAAATGCTTATTAAAACCTAGCTCCACTGCAGATATTAACATTCCCTCGGAGATATGCCCGCGTAATTTTTTTGCCAAAAAAGTAGTATTTCCACTTTTTGAACCAGGGATAAATGCAAGAACTTGTTTGTTTTCTATAACATTTTTTGCTGCTGTTTGAATTTCTCTGATTTTATCAGCAAATTGAACTTTACAAATTCAGAGATTATCAGCTTCTGGATTTTTTCTAATTTCTAAAATTTGACCGAATTTAATCCCGGAAATTTCATTTAATTTTGTTATTTGATCAACTTCAAAACCAAGATTTATTAAACTATCAATTACTTTTTGGTCACTAAAAGCCTCTAAATTTGCTAATTTTTTTAGTCTTCTTAATGAAAAAAGCATTACTCTCTACCTACCTAAATTGTTTTAAAAAACGTAAATCATTTTTATAAAATTCCCGAATATCGCTAATTCCGTATTTGACCATCGCTAGCCGTTCAATTCCTATTCCTGCAGCAATTCCATAGATTTTTTTTGCACTAAATCCTGCATTTTTCATCACCTTTGGATGTAAAAGTCCACAACCTAAAATTTCAATTCAGCGATTATGATAGAAAATATCAACCTCAAAAGAAGGTTGAGTAAATGGAAAGTAAGAAGGGCGAAACCGAGTTTTAAGTTTTTCTTCAAAAACATATTCAAGTAAGTCGCTAATTAAACTTTTAAGATGAGAAACACTATAATTTCCAGTTGCTACTAAATCTAGTTGATTAAATTGATGCGAATGCGTTGCATCTTCTTCGTCATTACGGAAAACTTTTCCATAGGAGTAAAAGGCTAATTTTTGGTTAGGGTATTTACTTATAATTTCGATTGAAATTCCGGTTTTATGAGTTGCAAGCAATTGATTATCGCTAAAAACTAAACTCTGACTAGGATCAAAAGCTGGATGTTTTGAGTCAATATTAAGTTTGATAAAATTATACTCAAAAGTTGTTAATTCGTTAGATTTAATATATTTAAAACCAAAGATAGTTAGAAAATCTGTCATTCTTTTTAGCAAACTTGAAATTAAATTAAGGGAATATGGCATATTTTTTAAATCTCGATTCTAAATGTTGGTTTTCTTAAGAATTAAAATTTTATTATTTCAATTACTTAATTATAATGTTTATCAATTATACTATAATAGGTAAAAATTTTCAAAAAATATACTTTAAAATTCCTACATTTTTTTAAAAAAATGTTTAAAAATAGCAACTTTTTACCTTTTAGCTAATAAAAATAAACAATTTTTTATAACTTTTAATGTCTTCAAGTTATACTTGCTTATAGAAATTCAAGGTTGATTTTTAACTTTTTTTTTTTTTTTTTTTTACTCGGGTTTAAATTAATCAGATTTAATAACATGAAATCACCTAAATTATCCTATAGAAAAAAATTCTAAACTATAAGTTTAGATCTTGAATAATTTAGTGGCTTCTAATAATTTTTGGTTAAAATCACAATCCTTTTCGGATTTTAGTTACTAAAAAATTAAAATATGGTATAATTTTAATTAAATTGTAAATTCGCGGAGGTGAGCTTTTAATGCAGGCTAATTTGATTGGCAGATTTATCAAAAATAAAAAAGCAATTTTGGTACTAGCTTCAACTTTTGCTGGGTTAATTTTATTTACTACTTCTGTCGGAATTAGTTTAACAATTAAATATAATGGTTCTCACCCGCGGGCAAAAGTTAATGAATTTGCACAAAAAATTAGTTTTGTTAGTTTTAAACCTGAGCAAATTAGTAAAAATAGTAATTTCTGAAAAATAAAAGAAAAATTGTTTTCCGGTGATCAGCTTAAAAAAGAAATAAATCTTGAAGAGTATCTCCAATTTTATATTTTTGATAAAAATTCTAATGATTTGGTTAAATTCTCAAAAGATTCAAATCCTTTTTCTATTGAATTTGAATTTAGTGATTTAAAATTTGATGATTTAAACCAAAATTTTAATCTTAAATTTCGTGTTAGGCAAAAACAAAAAAATAATCAATATGCATATTCGGATTTTTTCAGCCAACCAATTACATTTTATGAATCAAATAAATTTTTAAAAGCAGATTTTAACTTTGTTCTTCAAAAAATGTTTCGCCAAATTAATGAAAATATTTTAAATATAGGTAATTTTACCACAAATTTTTCTGATCAAACTAGTAAAAAAAAATTAAAAAAGTTATACAGAGCAATTGATTTTGCGCAAGAAGTTAATAAAATTGAAAATCCAAACGAGGTTGAGGTCAAAATAAATGAAATTTTCCCTGAATTATCTAACTTGATTTTACAAGCACGCGAATCGAAAGATAATAAAATTGGAAAAACAGAAAATCCGATTTTTAGTCTTAAATTTATAAAAAATAAAACTAATAATCAATTTGTAAATCTACAAGATAATATCCCAACTATGTATCTTGAGGCAAAATTAACTGATCAAGCCGCAAAAATGTTAGGTGATATTGGTCAAAACTTTAGCGAAAAAATCTTTGAAATTAGATTTGAAACTAATGATAAAAAATCATTATTTTTCAATGTTGAGAATTTTTTTCAAAATATTAAACTAAAACCACTAAAATTTAACACTGAAGAAAAAGACGGAAAATTAATAATAACTAAACTGAATCCTTTTGACATATTTTCAAAAATTAAATCCGGAATTTTATCTGCCAATACTAACCAAAATTACATAAAAGGGGTTATTAATTCTTTATTAGAAGAGGATTTAGCTCTAGATTTTGGGCCGACTTCAAAACTAATTCCACAAAATCAAAACGGAATTAGTTTTGAAATTATCCAACAAAATGCTAAATTAAAAAATGAAAATGATAATTATATAATTGAAATTCCCTATAAAATTTTCCTTAGAGAATCCTTATTTAAACCTGGTTCACAAAAAATTATCTATGAAAAAGAGTTGTTTTTAAGTATTGGCGGCTTTGGTATATCAAATAAAAATGGTCAAAATCTAATAATTCCCGGAAGCCAGAAAGCTTTAATTTATCGGAGAAATTCACTTTTTAATGATGAGGAAAGTCATGAAAATAAATTTATTTCAACTTTTGGTCAACCGGTCATTTCGAATAATCCCTTAAAAAAAGAAGAAATTGATAATTTATTATTGCAACAAGATTATAAAGGTTTAGAAAGACAGCTAAATTCATTATCACGGTATAATTTTAATTTTGATAATTTTGAGGCCAAAGTTCGGGCTTGATCTGGTAAGACATACTTACCTAGTTTAACAGAAATTGCAAATTTTCGATTAAATCAACAAAAAATTGATATAAATTCACAAAATCAAGAGCAAAAAATTGAACTAAAAACACTACATTCACAAAGTTTTTTTATAAATCCTTCGGATGTAACAGCTTTTTTTGCTGATTTAATTCAGAAAAAACCAAGCCAAATAGCAAATAGTTTTTTCTTAATTGCAAAGGCTTTTGGACTTTTAAATCAAAATCGGACTGCTTCGCAAATTTTTAATAACCTGGCTGGAGAAAATATCTTTGAAGCTAGTTCAAAAGTTCATTTTGATAATAAAACTACAAATATTTTAAGTTTTAATAATCATTTCGCTGATTTTTATAATCAAGGGTTTTTTTCATCCCTTTTTCTTCCAAAATCAATAAAAGATAAATTCAATAATCTAAAAAGCAAGTCAATTTCTGATGTAATTAGTATTTTAGAAGACCAAGAACTTTTTAAAGAAACAGCTAGAAAATTTACAAGACAACAAATTGAGGAAAACCTAAAATCAAGTGTTAAATTCACAACATTGGCCGACCTTCTTTTAGCTTTTTATTATAAGGCTAGTCAACTTGATAATTTTTTAGGGTGAACAAAATTAGATACCAATTTAGATTATCAAATTGTGTTTCAAAAAGAAAATGAAATTTCAAAAGCTCGTTATGATTCTGAAATTCAGAAGCTAAAAAAACCCGAATTAAATTCTTTAGAAAAACAGGAAAACTTAAATAAAAATTCTGAAATTCAACCAGAATCTAAAAATTTAGACTCTGATAATAACATAAAAAAATCAATAAATGGAAATTTAGAAAAAGATAATACTTATAATGCCAATGTTGATAATGAATATCTAACATTAAATTTTTACTATATTATTGGTGATTCTAGTCAGAAAAAATTTTTCTTTCAAAGCCCAATTCAAAAAATTTTAATAAATTTCTCAACTCAAAAAATTGATGAAAATTCTAAAATACAAGAAAAATTCGATAAGGTAGTTGAAAGTGTTCCGGCTGATTTGTTAAGTTATAGTGTCAGTGAAGAAAATTTTAAAAAAATTAAGGAAAAATTAACAAATAAGCATTCACCTGAACCAAAAAATAATGACAATAATAACGATTTAGATTTATATTTTAAAGAAACTTCCATAAATATTGATAAAATTAGTTCTTATTTTAAAGAACAATTTCCCAAAGAGGAGACAAAATTTTTACTTGAACCAAGTTTTGAAAACTCACTAAATACGGATAAACTAACCTTTTTAATAAGTTTTTATCTTAATAAGAAGGATAAAAATCCCAAAGATTTAAAAGCTGATAATAAAAATGATGAAAATAGCCAGATAAATCCAATTATTGCAAGGCAGAAATTAAAAATTATAATAACAAAAAATTCTAAAAATTAATAAAAAATTAATTTTTAGAAAAATAAAAATACAAAATTAAGAGGTCTAAAATGAAAAAAATACCTAATTTTAAAGGATTTTTTAATAAACCAGCAAAAATTGTAACTAGCATTTTGCTTCTAAGTGGTATTATAACTATTTCAACTGCAATTCCTTTAGGTATTTGGTCATATAATCGCGCTTATTATCAAAAATTAAATGAAAAATCACAAAATTTAAGTATTAGTCAAACTGAAAATCCCTTTGAAAATAATCTTGGAAAATTCTTTGATAATTTATTCATTAGTAATCAATTCAAAGAATTATCAGCTAGTACAGCATTTGAATTAGCAAAAAGCAAGATTTATAATCTTGACCTTTTAACGTTAATTAATCTTGATAAACTATACCAAAAAAATTACCAAATTAGTTATGATCTAAGTAATGCAACAGCAAGTGGAACTGCAATTAAAAATATTGTATTTTTTATAAGAACTAGCGATCAACGGCAAATTTTTTCAAAAGCAGTTGAAATTAAAGGTTTTTCTGATAAAAATATTGAAAAAAATCTTGCTAAATTTGAAATTGATGAAAAAAAATCATCAATTTCAATTAAACCGCAAAATTTTTTAAGTTTTGCTGAGTTTAGCAAGGAATTACAAAATCAATTTATTAAAACTAGCAAAACCCAAAAACAAACATTTATTGCTTTTGAAGAGGCGCTTATTCAACTTGGAGGTTCGTATAATTTAGTTAACAGTCTCGGCTTACCAACTTTTATTCATAAAGGGCAAATTTTAGAACCAAAAATTTTTGATAATAATCTTAATTTTACAAACCAAGGGAATAAAAATTACCTTAATTTTATCTTCACAAATGAAGGAAAAAAAACAGAAATTCCCTTAGAAATTAACGGAATAACCCCTGATTTAGAGATTAAAAATGAAATAATTAAGTGAATAAAAGCGGAACTAGAAGAAAAAATCAAGCTCAAGGAAAGTATTCAAGCTGAATTAATTAGGGAAAATTTATCACTTGCAAAATCATTTTATGTTGATAAAAATAATAATCCTTGGATATCAACAACAAAAAATTTTGAAAACTTATTTGATTATGTACAAAGCGAGCATCTAATTAATACTAATAAAATAAAAAATTATATCACAAACATAAATTTTAAAATCAAAAAAAATAGTGAAATACCTGCTTTAGAACTTAATAATTTGCTAAAAGATGATAAAATTCGGCTTGAAATAAATGTTGATATCTCAAAGTGAGTCCAACAAAAACTAATTAAAATTTTAAGTTTTAAGTTTGATTGGGACCTAAAACCAGACCTGAATCAGTATGCCCGGATTTTTGCACAAAATCTACCCGAGCCAAAATCTGAGGTATTCTTACTAAGAAAAGATGAAAATTCAGCAGCGTGAACTAGTAAAAAACTAGTAAATATAATAAATAAAATTAAGGAATTTAACAATGAATTAGACCCAGAAAATCCTGATATAAAGTTAGTTAGCCAACTTTATTTACTTGATTTTGGCAAAATTGGTGATGAAATTGCTATAGAAAATTATAAAAGAGAATTAATAAGAACTGCTAAAATCCTTAAAAATCAACTAGTTAAAGTCCAAGAATTTAGTGATGATCAGGTTAATAAAGCACAAAACAATGAAAAAAGTTTAGGAAAAGCAATTTGAAAAGTGCTTAATATTCAGCGTAATTTAATAAATGATGATATAAGCTCTGATTTTATCCTTGATAATAAGGAAGGTGATTTTACTATCAAATTTAGTCTAATTTCAAATAAAAATAAGCAAAAATTAGCCACAAGAAAGATTAAAATTTCAAATATTGTCAGTTCTGAAATGAGCGCTTTTGATGATGCAGCTAAATTTTATCCAACTTTTTTTCTTGATGGCAAGTCATCTTTTTCAAAATCAGACAATAAAAAAGGCTATGAAATTATAGATTTATCTGATAATAATATTCATTTTGAGGATGATTTAGATAGTAAAAATCAACTAACTCAAGAAGGTTTTAAACTAACAAATCCGATTAAATTTCAGCAAAACCAATCAAAAACAAAAGAAAATATTGCCAGAACAGTCAATATAAGTAGCCCAAGTTTCAAATCAGCACCATTTTCACGGCTTGATTCAGGGCTAATTTATTTAGCATTTAAACCAAAAAATATCAATGACTATAAAAAACATTACCTACTTGCAGACTCAGATGGAAACGGTCTTTTTATTCAAAAGATTAAAAATTTTAAATTTATAAATAAAAATACCACAATCCAAGGGATTGCAGGACTAAAAACTGAAAAAACTACGGAAAATTCGGATATTACCTTTATCAAACCCGAAAATTTAGACCAAAAAAACAAAGATGAAACACAACAAAAACAAGTTGATGGTTATTTTATCGGACTTGACTTTAAACAGATAAAAAATTTTAAATCATTTCAGTCATATTTGTACCAGAACAAAAAAAGCCTTTATTCCTTAGCTAATTTATTCCCACCTGAATTAATTGATAAGCAAGCAGTAATTCTTGGGCCTAATTCCTGAAAGCCAATAAAAAATTTTAGCGCTGAAATAAATCAAAATTTAGACAATCTAGCCATAGTTGAACTTGCAAATCGAACTGGCGAAAATCGTTTTTATCGCCAGGAACTAAGAAATTCTAGTCCTTTTTTACTTGAAAAAAGTAAAGAAATAATCGAAGATGACCAAGATATTGTCCTTGAAATTATCAAAACTCCGTGATCAATTGAAATTAGTGCTTTTTCATCATCAAATTATCAGCTAAATTCAAAAACATCACTTAATTTAAATGGAAAAACTATCTATAATATTAACCCAGTAAGTCAAAAATGGTCACCATTTCCGAATTATCTAAATCTTGACTGGGCCCAAATTGGGCCAAATCCAAAAAAAACAACGGATAAAAATGGTTCTAACAACGAAAAAATTAACAAAAATAGCAGCATAATTTTAAAAGGAATAGCAGTTTATAACGATCCAGAATTAACAACAAAGACAAGAAATTTTGCCCGCGATCAAATAAGAAACGCCTTTATTAAAGCATATATAAAATAAAATTTTTTCAAAAATTTATGAACTAATAACTTTGCTTTGTTAGACAAAATTATTAGTTCTATTTTTATAATTCTAATTTAAAAAACACTTGTTTTTATAGTGTTTTTTAAATTAGAAATGAATTAGAAATTTATTTTAGCACTGGATTTATTCCATAAACTGGAAGAATTCCATCCCTTCAAAGTAATAAATTTTTGTTTTTTGCCTTTTCCTGGGCATTTCGCAATGCATTAATTAAATCGCGGTATTCCGGGTAATAATAATTTTTTTTTTGATTTTCATATTGACTATAACGATTAATTGCAAAACCACCTTCTACCATTTTCAGATTAATATTTTCACCATTTTCATTGCTAATGATTGCTACAAGTCGATGATATGGATCGGTATTTACGATCTCAAAGGAAATTCAACGGTCAAGAATTAAATCCTGAAGTATTTTTTTTGCCCGTAGACCGTGAAATTTCATTAATTTTTTATTTATTCTTGGATTGGGTCTTTGAAGTTGAAGTTCAGGAGTATCTATCCCAAAAAGTCGAAAATGACGGTTGTTTTTATCAGTGAAAGTATCACCATCATAGACATCTTGTACAAAAGTTGTATATTTTAGACCTTTGCGAATTAATGAATTTTTTTCGAAAACTTGAAAGTTTTTTATTGGATTATTTCCATCTTTGATAGTATTTTCATCTTTTAAGGAGCTAGTGAAAAGATCATAACAACTTGAAATTGAAAATAGCGGTAATAAACTAAAAATTAGTAATAATTTTTTAAAAATTTTGCTGCCTCCCTTTTTTGATCGCGTTCTTTAATCAAATTACGTTTATCGAGTTTTGTTTTTCCTTTTGCAAGTGCAATCTCGAGTTTAATTTTTCGATTTTTCTGGCCAATAAAAAGTGGGATAATTGCTAGTTTTCTTGTAATTTTTTCTTTTAGAATTTTTTTGAGTTCGTGTTTGTGCATTAAAAGTTTACGACTTCGATCAGTTTGACCACGCGAACCTTTATATTCGCTAATTTTTGCATTCGAAAGAAAAAGTTCATGACCTTTAAAATAACAAAAAGCACCAACAAGCGAAATGTTTTTTGCTTGAATTGACTTAACCTCTCAACCAAATAGAACAATTCCGGCAGTAAATCTATCAATAATTTCATAGTCAAAATTGGCGCGCTTATTTTTTATTAAAATTTCCATTTTTAAACCTAAAATAATATTATAATTATAACCTAATAGTAATTTATTTTATATCTAATTTATACAATTTTATAAAAAAAGGGACTAAAATGTCAAAAAAAGTAAAAAATCAAGAAAATAATGCAAAAAGTTTAGATTTATTACCTTTTTTAGAACAAGTTGATAGGGAAAAAGGGCTAAATCAAGAACAAATTTTATTTTCACAAACAACTTTTGGTCAAAATAGCTTACCAAAAGTTGGCGAAAAAAGCTTGTTTTTTCGGATTTTAAATCAGTTAAAAGAACCGCTTACCCTTGTTTTAATTTTTGTAATTATTATCTCGATTTTGATTAGTCTAATTTTTGAATCTGATCTGCCTTTTTGATCAAAAATAATTTCTTATCTTGAGCCTGTAATTATCGGAATTATTATCACAATTAATGTATTTTTTTCACTTATCCAAGAGGCAAAATCAAAAAAAGCAATCAAAGCGCTTTCAGATCTTAACTCACCAGTTTCGACAATAATTCGTCAGGGTAAAAAAATAAGCCTGAATTCTAAGGATATTTTAGTAGGCGATATTCTCGAAGTTAGCGCTGGCGATCTCATAAGTGGCGATGGTTATATACTTGAAATGAAGGATTTTGCAGTCTCTGAATCAATTCTAACCGGCGAGTCAACCTCGGTATATAAAGAAAAAATGACAAACTGAGATAATCAGGATTGCCAAGTTTTTAGTGGCTCAAGTGTCCTAAGTGGAAATGCAAAAATTTTAGTATCTGCTATTGGTGCAAAAACAAAATTAGGAAAAATCGCCGACCTTGTCCAAAAAACAGAAGAAGCTAGCTCACCTTTACAGAAAAAAATTCAAAAATTTATTAAAATTATCACTTTTATTGCAGCTTTTTTAGCGATTTTTTTCTTTTTTGTTTATATTTTTCTAATAGCTTCTGGTGATTTTAGCCATTTTAAAGAAGGAATTATAGTCTCGCTTTCGCTTGCAATTGGATTTATTCCCGAAGGACTTGTCCCACTTGTAAGCATAAATTTAATTATTGGAATAAAAAAATTAGCAAAAAATAATGCAATTGTCAAAGATTTAAAGACAATTGAAACTCTTGGAGCAGTCTCGATTGTCTGTTCTGATAAAACAGGGACAATTACCGAAAATAAAATGGAAATAACTGATATTTTCTATTACCAAATTGAGCAAAAAACTTTTTGAAAACAGGCAGTTTTAAATACAAGTGCCTATAGTTTTTTTCAAGGAGATATTGAAAAATTTCTTGGTGACCCTGAAGAGATCCTAATTTTAAAAACGGCAAAAAACTTTGAAATTGAAAAAGAAAAATTAGAAAAAGAATATAAATTCCTTGATAAAATTCCTTTTAGTTCAAAGCGGAAATTTTCAGCAATTTTTTATGAATTTAACAAGAAAAAGTTTCTTTTTATAAAGGGCGCGCCTGAAATTATTTTTAAAATGGCTGATAATCTTGAGCAAAATTTAAATGAAAAACTTCTAAAAATGCAAAAATTAGGTTACCGAATTTTTGCATTTGGTTATCTCGAAATTAGTAATAGTCAAAATTTTGATTCAAATTTAGAAAAATATCTTAAAAATATTAAAATTTCGGGCCTCATTGGTTTCCAAGACCCACCCCGAAAAAAAATAAAATCAATTATTAACTCACTTACAAAATCGCAAATTTCGACAGTGATGATAACAGGTGATAATTTTCATACTGGGTTTGCAATTGCAAAAAATGTCGGAATTATTAAAGATAATTCCTATTTTGTTGATGCATCAAATTGGAAAAAAGACAACTTTTGACAAGAAAATGTCGAAAAATTTCACCTTTATTCACGATCTCAACCAGAGGATAAACTAGAAATTATCAGCGCCCTACAAGCAAAAAAACAAGTTGTGGCAATGCTCGGTGATGGAGTAAACGATGCGCCTTCGCTTAAAAAAGCTGATGTTGGTTTTGCAATGGGAATAACAGGTTCACAGGTATCAAAACAGGTAGCAAATGTTATTCTTGCCGATGATAATTTTAAAACTCTTTATTTGGCTATCAAAACAGGACGAAATATTATTCGAAATATTAAGCAAATTTTTGCGTTTTTACTAATTGCTAATTTTACGATGCTTTTATCGGTGATTTTTGCTACTTTAATTTTCAGGGAACAAATTTTTTCAAGTCTGCAAATTCTTTGAATTAACGTTGTCTCGGAAACTTTTGGTGGGATAGCTTTAGGACTTACAAACATTGTAACAAATGTAATGAATAAAAATTTTCTAGAGGAAAATCAACAACTTTTTAATAAAAAGTTGTTATTAAAAATTGGTTTTTGGGCAATTTTTATTACTTTTTTAGGTCTTTTTAGTTTTTGGATTACAAAATCTTCAGTAATTTCTTTTATAATTATCAGCTTAAATCTTGGAAGTCTTTCTTATATTTTAGCTACAAACAAGCCAATTATTAGGTATAATTTTTCTGATTTAAAATTTTTACATCTTGGATTTAGTGTAAGCTTTTTATCAATTTTATTAGTATGTTTAACTCCTGGACTAAACGCCGTTTTTTCGCCAAAAGATTTTGTTTTTTCTAATTTGATAATACTGAAAAATAACAATCATTATTTTCTACTTTTTTTAATCCCAGCCGCAATTTTCCTTGATCAGATTTGAAAAATTTTTATTTCCTGACAAAAAAAACGCTAAAAACCCTGATTTTTTCAGCAATCAAGTTGAATTTTTTCTTCATCAAATTGACTTGGATCTTCAATTCTAAATAAAATATAAACCATCGCTCGTTTAATTCGGGAATTTGTATATCTTCGGGAATTAACAGCATTTAAAAATTTTTCAAAATTTGGCTCATTAATATGTTTTTTAAATAAATTTTCAATCCCTTCGCTAATTAGTCAAATTTTTGCTAAATTTTCAGGGGAAGTTTCACGGACTATTTTTTGAAATTCAGGGTATAAATTTGCCAAAGAACAAACCGGGTGTATAAATTTCATCGGCGAAAATCGCGAAATTGACTTATTTTCGTTAACAAGTTGGCGTAAATAAGTTGCTGATGCAATGTTTGGCTCAGGATTTTTCAGGCTAAATTCTTCACTTCTTTTTAAAGTATAAGCGCGAATTGGGTAATTATTTGCAACTATTTGCTTGATATATTCAAAGCCAAGAATGTCATTTGGAAAAACAATTTTTTGACCACTTATTTCTTCTAAAGCAAATGCTGATGCTTTTGGAAAGGAATAACCTAATTTAAGGGCATATTTTAAAAATGCATTATAGGCTTCTTGATTTTGATTTCATAAATTTGCAAGTTTATATAAATTTTCTACATCATTTGATTCGGATCCAAAAATAATTTTATCAATTTTATGCTGATTAACAATTTTTATTGCGCCTTTTGCAAAAATATGAGCGGCCTGAGTTGCATACTCAAAAGGGAGTTTAATTATAAAATCAGCCCCATATTTAAGTGCTATTTTACTTTTTGTTTTAAAATCTGCAAGGGAAATTTCACCTCTTTGGGTGAAATTTCCACTTAAAATTATATAAATTTTATCATTAGGGAAATTTTTTTTTGTATATTCAAGTTGATAAATATGCCCATTATGAAACGGGTTATATTCAGCGATTATTGCAATTGCCATAGTCTAAACTTTCTTCTATTGTGATTCGAAAAAATAAAAAAACAACGTAATTTATAGTATTTTTTTAATTTAAGTTTTTTTAGAATTTTTAATTAAATCAAAAAATTGTACCTCGTTAATGATTTTTATCCCGGCTTTCTTAGCCTTTTCTATCTTTGAACCCGCAGATTGGCCTAGCAATAAAAAATCAGTTTTTTTTGTAAGTGATTCATGAAAAGAAGCGCCTGATTCCTCAATAATTCTAACATATTCATCGCGTGGCTTGCTCAATTTTCCCGAAATTGCAAAACTAGCTCAGGAATTTGACTGATTAGTTAAAAAAGTAGTTTTAAAATTAAACCCAACAGTTTCAAGACAATTTAATTGCTCAGAATTTTTTTGATTATTAAAATAATCGATTAGAGATTCAATAATAACAGGGCCAAAATCATGCTGATTTTTAAGTAAATTAAAGTCTAAATTTCTCAATTCTGAAAGATTACTTGCATAACGTGAAAGAATTTTTGCTGCTTTTAGACCCACATTTCGTATGCCCAAACCAAAAATTAGTCTATAAAAATCAATATTTTTTGCTCTCTCGACCTCATTTAATAGCTTCATAATTGACTTAATCTGCATTGACTGAGAAGCATTTTGCTTGGTAAGTAGTTGATTTTTATTAGATAATCTTTCATAGATTAATTCGAGTTTATCTTTTAGATAGAAAATATCGCAAGCCGAAGAAATCAAACCTTTTTCAAGGAATTTTTCAATTCTTTTTTGGGCTAAGGACTCAATATTTAAAGCATTTTTTGAACAAAAATGCACTATTTTTTGCAAAATAATTTCAGGACAAAATTGATTTTGACAAAACTGATCAAGTCCAGATTCACTATTGACTAATTCTGAATTACATTTTGGACAATTTTTTACTATTGAAAAATTAGTTTTTGGATAATTATGAACGCTACCAATGATTTGTGGGATTATTTCGCCGGCTTTTTTTATATAAACTTCTGTATTTAAATTCAATTTTAAATTTTCAATATAAGAATAATTTGGTAAAATTGCTGATGAAATTTTACTTCCAGCCAGTGTTACTGGCTCAATTTTTGCATTATAAGTAACTTTTCCTGTTCTTCCAATTGTTGCAAAAATCGCTAAAAGCTTAGTTTTTGCAATATCGTCTTCGAATTTAAAAGCAATTGCGCTATGAGGAAATTTAGAAGTTGAGCCTAATTTTTCATAGATAGAAAATTCATTAACTTTAACTACAACACCATCAATATTATAATTTAGGAAATCTCTTTTTTGCTTTATTATGCTAATAAAATTAAAAACATCTTTTAAATCAGAGCACTTTTTTTGGAAAGGATTTACTTGAAAACCTAAGTTTCTTAGAAAATTAATGCTATCAAATTGGGAATTTATCTTATGTTTTTCAGGGTTTACTAAAGTATAAAAAAAACTTTTTAAATATCTAAAATCGGATTCTTCTTCAAGAAATTTAATACTTTTTGCATCAATTTTTGGCTTGTGATTTTTATAACGGCGCAGAATTCCGCTTGCAGCATTACGGGGGTTTTTAAATTTTTTTGTCTCAAGTTGTAAACTTGCAAATGTGGAATTATCAATATAAATTTCCCCACGGACTTCTAAATCTTCAAGATAATTAATTTTTTTCGGAATAAATTCATCATTAATTTTAAGTGCATTAACTAAAACATTTTCCCCAAAAACTCCATCGCCGCGTGTTAATGCCTTAATCAAATTGCCATTTTGGTAAAAAAGTGATAGGGCAATCCCATCAATTTTAGGCTCAACAAAAAATGTAACTGTTTTAAGAATTTCGCTAGCTTTTTTTGCTCATTTTTCCAATTCCTCATTTGAATAAGCCTTATTAAGCGATAACATCGGACTTGAATGAGCAACTTTTTCAAATTTTGAGGTAATTTTTGATCCAACTTTTTGACTTGGTGATTGATTTAGTTCTTCAAGACTAAATAAGAAAAAATTTTCGCGTTCTAATTTTTCTAGTTCTCTTAAAGTTTTATCATATACTAAATCATCGACAAGTGGGTTCTGTAATTGGTAATAATGGTGATTTCATTTTTCAATTTTTTCTCTTAGTTCAATAATTTTCGCGCGAATTTGACTGTTTTTTTTCATAATTTAAATTTTTTGATTAGTGTATAATCATCATTTTGGCAGATGCGAAATTGGAATTATATTTAATTCCATTAAAACTGTTAAAATAATTAAACTAATAAAAATTAGGGCAAATAAATAATCCATTTTATTAAAAACTAGCCTGCGATAACGACTTCTTTTTGCATAAACATCGTAATTTCTTACATCCATTGCATTTGAAAGATCTTCAGCTCGAGAAAACGCTAATACAAAAAGTGGGATTATCAAGGTAATTAATGACTTAACTTTATCCTTAATTTTTCCGTGTTTAAAATCAACTCCGCGTGAAGACTGTGCTTTCATAATTCGGGTTGCTTCTAATAACAAAGTAGGAATAAACCGGATTGCAATTGAAATAATCATTGCGATAATGTGTGTGGGAATAAATAAAAGTTTTAAAGGCAGAATTAAGTCCTCGATTGCCCTAGTTAATAAAAATGGTTTGGTTGAATAGGTCAGAATTGTTGTTGAAATTATCATTGCATAAATTCGGATCGCCAAAACAAATGAGCGAATTATGCTAACAGTGCCAATTGAGAACTTAAGATTTGAAAACAAAACAGTCGGCTTTACTAAATATCAGGAAATAAAATCATTTGTCTGTTGTTCATTTAGACCCAAAACCCGGTATTGTGGCGCTTTATCTGGTGCGGTTATCCCTAAAATTATGTTAATATTTTTCTGGTCAATAATAAATCCATAAATTATAATCATTATCAGAAAAATTATTAAAGGCAGTTTCATCAAGGTAAAAATTTGCTTTATTTTTTTGGTAGTAATATAAAAAAATACTAATGCTGCAAAAAGCAAGATTAAAATTGTAATTAGATGACTTGTAACAAAAAAAAGTACCGCAAAAAGGATGTTAAAAGCAATTTTTAGCCGCGGGTCCATTTTATGAATGATTGTATTTTGAGCTACATATTTTGCAACACTAATCTGCATTTGTTTCCTTTTGAATTAGCATATTAATTTCACTGATTAACTCAGATACTGATCTAACATTAGAAATTGGATAACCAATTTTGATTAATTTTTCGCGAAAATTGAGTAAATTAGTTGGTAACATCTTATTTTCAATTAAAAATTTATTATTTGCTAAAATTGAATAAGTATCACCATCATAAATAATTCTACCATCTTTAAAAAAAATACAACGTTTTGTTCATTCTAAAACACTATCAAGATCATGAGTTGCCAGAATGATTGTCTTGCCCTTTTTATATAAAGTATCAAGAATTTCAAGCATTTTTAGCGTTCCTTGGGGATCAAGTCCGGCCGTGGGTTCATCAAAAAAAATAATATCAGGATCCATTGCTAAAATTCCGGCAATTGCAACTCGGCGTTTCTGGCCACCTGAAAGTTCAAAAGGTGATTTTTGTAAAAAACTTTGATCAAGACCAACTAATTCAATTATTTCTGCGGCAATTTTTTTTGCCTCATTTTTTGGAGTTCCCATTGAAACAGCCCCAAATATGATGTCTTTTTCAATTGTTTGCTCAAAAAGCTGATATTCAGCAAACTGAAAAACGACGCCCACACGCCGACGAATTTCATTAATAAATTTTAGTTTTTTTCTAAAAAAACGCGGTTTTTGAACAACTAATTTTTTTTCTTGATTTTTTGAATCAAAATAGAGATACTCAATTTCGCCTTGATCTGGTAGCAAAAGTGCATTCATATGCTGAATAAAAGTTGTTTTTCCTGAACCAGTTTGGCCAATAATTGCAATAAACTCGCCCTGATTTATTTCAGTAGTTACTTTATCAAGGGCTTTTAATTCTGATGGTAATTTTTGATCATAAATTTTTACGATGTTTTTTGCTTTAATTTTCATAGTTGCTCTAGCAATTCATTTTCGTCATAAGTTGGACTAACTAATTTAAGTGCGCTGGAAATTTTATAGATAAATGGGGAGTCAATTTTCGCTTTTTCGATGATATTTTTATCATTTAAAATTAATTTTGGATCCCCCTGAGCGATAATTCCCCCATTTGCAAAAACAATAATTTCATCAGCTAAAATTGCTTCATTCATATTGTGGGTGATTGAAATTAAAGTTTTTGTTTTATCTTTTCTTAGATCATCAAGAATTTTAACAACATCATATTTACCTCTGGGATCAAGCATTGAAGTTATTTCATCAAAAATTATAATCTCAGGATTTAGTGCTAAAACTGATGCAATTGCTACTTTTTGCTTTTGGCCCCCAGATAAAAATTGTGGCTCACGGTCTAAATATGACTCCATTTGCACTTTTGCAGCTAAATTTGCGATTATTTGACTCATTTTTTTTGGATCCTCATTAATGTTTTCCAAACTGAAAGCGATGTCATCTTCAACCGTTGCCCCAACAAATTGATTATCTGGGTTTTGAAAAATTATACCAATTTTTTTCCTAATTTTCGTTAAATTTTCCTTATTTAGTAAAACTCCATCAACTTCAATACTACCTTTTTGAGGTTTAAAAATTCCTGAAAGAATCTTAGAAAACGTTGATTTTCCTGAACCATTATGCCCTAGAATTGCATAATATTTACCTTTTTCAAAAACAACATTAATATTTTTCAGCACAAGCTGGTCCATGTTGTTTGTATAACTAAAGCAAACATCGGAAACTTTTATCATTAATTACCTTTTTTTTTTTTTTTTTTTTACTATTTATTAGGATCAAAAATAGCTACAAAAGGTCAATTACGATATTTATCCTGATAATCAAGACCATATCCAACAAGAAAAGCATCCGGAACTACAAAGCCAGAAACATCTGCTTGAATATCGTATTTTCTTTTTACCTTTTTATCAAAAAGAGTAATAACCCTTAAGGATTTTGGGTTTTTTAATTTTAAATGATCCCTAATTTTTGATAATGTTATCCCTGAATCAAGAATGTCATCAATTAAAATTACATCTTTATTTTGGATTTGAATATCAATATCTGTAATAACTTTTAATTCACCAGTTGATTCTGACCCACCAAAATATGATTTTGCAATCACAAAATCAACCATTGAATCCACATCTACACTCTGAATTAATTCAGTTAAAAAAATTAGCGAACCTTTAAGCACACCTATAAAAACAATTTCATTAGAATCTTTATAAGTTTCATTTATCCACTTCCCGATTTCAGCAATTCTCGCTTTAATTTGATCACGGTTATAGAGAATTTGACTTATATGTTTATTAATCATTTTTTAACACCTCAAATATTTTTAACTTTTAATTATACATTATTTTTAGAAAATTTTTGATATTTATTTTTCTTTTTTTTTATCTGCAAATCCTTCTCATTTTTTAGCCGCAAAACCATTGTAAATTCGCCTTTTAATGAGTCTTTTAGCTGATTAATTATAGAAATTGGTGTGCCAAAAAAATATTTTTGGTGTAATTTTGTCATCTCCTTTACCAAAAATATTTCAATATTATCACCATAAATTTCTTTAATTACTTCCAGAATATTAATTAATTTATGCGGTGAAATATAAAAAATATAACTAAAATTTGGCTTAAAAATAGTTATTTGCTTAATTATTTGTTGTTTTCGTGAATTAAAAAAACCCATAAAAATCAGAGGTGAATCAAAACCGGAAAGGACAAAAGCAGAAACAAATGCGCAAGGTCCTGGCAAAAAATCAACATCAATTTCATTTTTATGTGCTCAGTTTATTAAAAATTGCCCTGGATCACTAACTAAGGGAGAACCTGCATCTGAAATTAATAAGACCTTCTTTCCCGAAAAAATTAACGGCGAAATTTTTGAAATAACAGAATTTTCGTTAAATTTATGATAAGAAATAAGTTTTTTATCATAAATTTCTAAAAAATTTAATAATTTTCGCGAAACCCGTGAATCCTCGCATAAAATTAGTTCGGCTTCACGTAAGGCCTCAATTCCGCGGAGACTGATGTCCTTTAAATTTCCAATTGGGGTGGCTAAAACAGTAATTTTTGCTGACATTTTTTATAAAATAATGTTCAACCGTACTAAAAATGCGGATTTTTGAACATTAAAATTTTCGTTCTGATCTAAGGTAGTTAAAAATTTGTGTGAGGACTGCATTACTTTAGTTATTTTTTTGAAATTTTCTGGCATAAATGTTTCTTTTCTTGAATTTTTTGAATTTTTTTTCGGTTTATTCAAAAAAATTGATTTAGAATAAAAAATTAACATTTTAACCAAAATCAGCGCATTTTCTTTTGTTAAAATGTTATTCAGAAAAATTAAAAATTCAAATTTTTTTTTAGCCAGATTATTAAATAAGGACTCAAATTTTACCAAATCATTTTCACTAATTTTCGCAATTGAAGTAATTGCAGTTTCAAAATTTGAAAAAATTTTTGCATAAACCGAATTGTATGGCGTTTTTTTCCACTGATCTAATTTTTTTTTAAGATCTTTTTGGCGGTCAAATTCAGTAAATCAAAAAACTTGACAACGCGAAACAATTGTTGGAATAACTAAATTTTGTGACTTGGCAATTAATAAAAAATAAGTTGACTTTGGTGGATCTTCAAGAATTTTCAAAAGCGAATTTAACAAGGATATATGTGTTTTTTCAATATTTTTTAGGATGAAAATTTTTGACTGAGAATCTGCAAAAGTGCTAAAATATAATTTATTAATATCTTCAAGAAATTCTTGCTTTGAAAGATTTTTATCGAAAATATCATATAGGAAAATTTCGTATTTATGTTCAAAAATTTCAAGAAACTCGTTAATTTTACTATCTAATAAGTTAGGATAATTTGAAATTAGTAAAATGGCATGAGGAATTTTACCGTTTTTATCAAGATTATAAAGAAAACTACTTCAATTATTTTGGTCAGCTTGCATAATATTTCTCAAAAAAATCAATTATGAGGTCTAAAACTTCATCATAAGTACCATTTCCATCAATTTTAAAAAAATTTTTATTTTTTTTAGCCAAAAATTCATAACCATTAATCACCTTTTCATAGAATTCAACACCTCTATTCTCCAGGCGATCACGATTATGATCGCGAAA